>DATFJT010000372.1:0-6393 GCA_035269065.1 Saprospiraceae bacterium
CACCACAGTATAAAAGAAATGGCGCGAGACTATTTCAAAGAAATACTGACTATTACTAAAAATAAAAAAATATATCTGCTTGGTTATTGTTTTAGTGCAGTTGTTTGTATAGAAATTGCTAGACTAGCGAAAGAACAAAACTTAGAGGTTGAATTAGTCATAATTGACTCAGCCAATTTACCTTGGTGGGACATGCATAAGCTACTAAACAAAAAAAGAGATCTGGTATTAATTGTCGGGAAAAAATTATTGTCGATAGGTTGGCAAGGAATCATGCGAAATATTCAAAGAAAAACCGGTCAATTGAAAGAAAAATTTGGAGTTAGAAAAGATGATCTTTTGGCGGAAGTGATTGTGGAATCTAAAAACGATACAGAATATCACTTAGAAAGAACTAGTACAAATTTGAGCAAACTTAGTAATCAATACAATTGGAATCCTATTCAAACAAAGGTTCATTTGATTCGTTCAAGTCAACATGTAAATATGGAAAGCAGAAATCATCACGTTGATATTTGGGAAATTTTAAGCAAAGGCGAATTAACAACCTATCAAATTAATGGTCGCCACGGCACGATTTTCGAGGGTGATTCTGCCGTAGAAATGGCCCAAACTATTGAAGGAATTATTGGGCATGAAACTGAATAGCACAACCGCTCACATTTGGCCCATTGATGTGACTCATATGTCATTACCAAATGTGCTATCTGCTGTAGAAAAAGAGAGATTAAGCAGCTTCTACTTTACTAAAGACAAGATCTTATTTAATCAGTCTCATTGTGCTTTGAGATTTGTTTTATCTCACTACCTATCCGAGTCGCCCGTTAATATCAAGTATGACTTTACTGCTCATGGCAAACCATTTTTAAAAAACAGATCACTTCAATTTAATCTAAGTCATTCAGATAAAATAGCCGTAATTGCAGTTACAGCTGATGCTGACATTGGTGTTGACATTGAAAACCTGATAAGAGACGTAGAATATGATGAGTTAGGCAATCGATTTTTTTCTGAAGCAGAATATTCGAAATTATGTAATGCTAAACCAGAGGAAAAAAGAGTTACTTTTTTTAACTGCTGGACACGAAAAGAGGCGTTTATAAAAGCAATTGGTGAAGGGTTAAGCTATCCGTTGAACGAATTTGAAGTAACCATGTTACCAAATGAGCCAATCCAAATAACCCACATCCAAAATGATCCTGAATCTACTAATCAATGGACGCTTGCCAGTAAGGATTTAGGTCAATATAAAATTGCAGCAGCAGTTAAGCACCAAAATTGTAGAATTCTGTACCGGGATTTTAATGAACTCTTTACTCAATATTCCATAAACAGAGTTAACAATTTTCATACTATAAGTTTCTAACTTTAAATATCTGTCTACCCATGAATGAACAAAGTGACTTATCAGTAATCAAAGAGATAAAATTGAAAATCAACGGATTGAATTATTCTGTTGAGATAGATGAAAACATGCCTTTACTCTGGGTACTCAGAGATGAACTTGGACTTGTAGGAACCAAATATGGATGCGGAGTAGGCTTATGTGGTTCTTGTTCAATATTGATTGATGGAAAATCCATGCGTTCTTGCCTGTTAAGTGTGGGCAGTGTCAAAGGTGAAATCACTACGATCGAAGGATTGGGAACACCAGACTCACCCCATCAGATACAGGAAGCGTGGATTGAACATCAAGTTGCACAATGCGGCTATTGCCAACCCGGACAAATGATAAGTGCATACAATCTTTTGAAAAAAAATCAATCCCCTGATGATCAGGAGATTGATGCGGCTATGAATGGAAATTTGTGCAGGTGCGGTACCTACTCAAGAATACGAGATGCAATCAAGAGTCTACCTGCTGATACCATATTTAGGGGTTCTATGCAAAATAACGGTGACGATTGATGAATAGAAAAACATTTATATACACAAGCTTAATCTTCGCAGGAGGGCTTACAATTGGCGGATACTATTTGACACGTCCAGAACCTAACTCCAACCCTTTATCAGCCTCCACAGACAAGGATGAAGATGAAGTAGCCATCACACCTTATATATTAATTGATAGCTCAGGTGTTACCATCATAGCTCCGCGTGCTGAAATGGGACAAGGTATTCAAGGAACGTTAGCTGTTCTTGTCGCTGAAGAGTTGGATATTGCCATATCAGACATAAACGTAATTCATGGCCCTCCATCTGAAGTATATGCAAATAACATTCTCTATCCTTCAAAATCGACAATCAGAAGAATGGTGAACCGTATCAAAAATAGAGTTGGAATTGAAACAGTTCATGCGAATAGTCACCCGCAATTAACAGGCGCCCAATCCTCTACTATAGATGGTTTTGTTAAGATGCGAAAGGCAGGTGCAGCAGCCCGAGCTGTACTAATACAAGCAGCAGCCAAGAAGTTTGATGTTAATCCGGAGTTGCTGTCTACTGAAAACGGCAATGTTGTTCTGCCCAATGACAACACCATACCCTACACAAGTTTAATTGATGATGCACAAGATATTCAACCACCCATAGATCCGCCTTTGAAGCCCAGAGCCAAATGGAAACAATTGGGTCGATCGCAACCACGAGTGGATATGGTAAGTAAGTGCACAGGAACCGCAGAGTTTGGTATTGACATCAGGTTACCAGACATGCTTTTCGCAACAGTAAAATTAAATCCCCATATCGGGGCTGGTGTGAAGCATTTTGACGATTCGAAGGCTAAAGCTATACCAGGCTATATAAAAGCCATCTCAAGAAACGATGGAATTATTGTCATTGCCACAAACACTTGGTATGCCATGCAAGCAGCCAAAAAGATAGAAGTTGAATGGGAAGACGCACCCTATCCTGCAACGAGTGCCGCACATCGAATGGCTCTTTTGCAGGCTATTGACGAAAATAAAGGCACACAAAGACGCAATATAGGTGATGTTGATACAGCCTTGGCCAACACTGATGTAATCGAAGGTACTTATCATGTCCCCTACCTCGCTCATGCTACAATGGAACCTCAAAATGCAGTCGCTTGCCTTAGTGATGGGCAATTAGACATTTGGGCAGGAAGTCAGCAACCTGGAAAAGCCCAATATGTAGGTGCTGAAATTGCTGGTGTATCACGAGAGTCAGTTAATGTACACGTTACGTATATGGGAGGTGGTTTTGGGCGTCGTTTGGAAAGCGATTTCATAAGCATGGCCGTTCACGCAGCGGTAGAAATGGAAGGGACTCCCGTAAAGGTAACTTGGTCCCGTGAATCTGACATGACTCATGATGCATACCGTCCTATCGCTACTGGCAGATTTCGAGGTTCAGTAGTAAAAGGTAAACTCGATGCTTTATACCTTGATGTATGTTCGCCGTCATTAGTTTCCTCTTCAGCACGGCGCATTTATGGTACAGTCAATGAGGTATCTGAATTTTTAGATACAGCAAGTACAATGGGTACTATCAAACAACCCTATCAAATTACGAATTACCGTGTGATCGCACACACCTCGCAGCGACTCTTGCCAGTCGGATGGTATAGAGGTGTTGGAGAAACACAAAATATATTTTTCCTAGATAGTGCAATTGATGAATTATCATACGCAGCCGGAGTCGATCCTCTCAAGATGCGCCTCTCTCTTTTGGATCATGAGCCCAGTCGATCTGTTTTGGAATCGGTGGCTGTAATGTCAAACTGGAATTCACCATTACCTGAGGGACATGCCAGAGGTGTAGCCTTCGCACTTTCATCCGGGGCTTCTACAGCTCAGGTTATCGAAGTGAGCAGGAAAAATGATTGGATCCATATCGAAAGGGTATTTGCCGCTATAGATGTTGGAATTGCATTAGATCCCATGAATATTGAAGCTCAGATCCGATCATCAGTCCTCTTTGGTCTATGTGGAGCCATGCACGGAGAAATCACCGTAAAAAACGGTAAAGTAGAACAAACCAATTTTAATGATTATCAGATCTTACGCATGAATCAAGTCCCAACCATCGACGTAAAGATTCATGAAAGTGGTTCAAAACTATTTGGTGTGGGCGAATCAGGGACTCCTACCGGTCCTCCGGCATTGGGGAATGCCATTTTTGCACTCACGGGAAATCGTATACGAAAGTTACCTTTCTCAAAATCGATCAATTTTGTTTAATGGTGATTACAAATTAAATATAGCTGATTTAATTTGTGTATAGTTTAAAGACAGTTGTAAAATAACCAATGAAAAATATCAATTAAAGGAAACAAGATTATTGATGAACTAAGAGTCAATTATTTTTTTAAAAGCATTATTATTTTCGATCGAAAAAAAATCGAACTCTGATAAAATCATAGTTTGTATTGTAGATTTTCTTGGTTCCCAAAATGTGGCGGACTTTCGAATTTTGTTCTCCATAAAATGTCTATTTAAAGCTTTAAACAGAGCTCCGTGTGGATATCAATTCAAAATTGACTGAAAAATATTACTCGAAATCTACCTTTTTTTGAATCAAGCAATCCACCAACTGACGGAAAACCACGCTACTCTGTTAACCAGAAGGCTACTAAAAAAAAGAACTCCACTGCTCGAAATGTAAAATTATATCGCAATCTACTGAAGTCAGTAAAGGTAAAGAATAAAGCCTCAATAGCTAGCGAATTTGGGGTGAGTCGGGCTTAGGTATCAAGAGTCATATTTGAATATTGACTCTTTGCATTAAAAATAATGGACATTACTTTCTATCTTGTCATTATTACCATCTACGTGTTTTTGATTATCATTTAATTCTATGCAATTAAACAGGGATATGTCATTTACAGCTTCGTGGAAACATACCCTTCTCATAGGGGGGGCGGGATGTCATGTCTGATGATATTTATACAGGTGTTTCTGCAGCCTTTCGATACGTTTCTCAATGATACTGCCTTTAAAAGCTTTAAACTCAGTGGATATGGAATTACAGTTTTTCTATCAGTAACACTTATTCATATACCCGAACTTTATATTTACCGCAAGCAAGGACAGAAATGGACTCTGCTTAATGAAGTTGTAGTGATGACTCTCGGTTTCGCATGCATGGGTCCGTTAGGCTATTTATATCACAGCGTCATTTTTGGTGAAATGAGCATAAGCTTTTCCAGTTCTATTGGCTGGACCATTTATTACGCTCTTCCATTTGCTCCTCTATATATTCCATTCTGGGCGTATTTAAGATATCGCTTTAGTCAGGTAACCGTTGGTCATGAGGAGCTATCAAATGAGACGTTGATTATTGAGGGCCAAAGTTCAGGAGAAAAGGTCCAATTTAAATGGTCAGATTTTATTCTCGCCACTATCGATTCAAATTACCTCGATATCTTTGTGTTGAATGATTAGGGAAACATCGAAAAGCACGTGCTTCGAGGTACCTTATCCAGCTTGGTAGATCAGCTTCCAAAAGCCCGGCAGGTACATCGATCTTGTCTCATAAACACGGCTCACATAAAAGAGCTTTCCGGAAACAGCAGAAAAGGTTCGGCCATCATGCAGCACTATCAAAATAAGGTACCGGTCTCACCCAAATACTTTACCGCCCTCAAGAAGTACCTTCAATCTCGTCCCTGATTCTTCAAATCCAGCACAGAACCTTCAGTTACGTCACAAATCACTCATTTCAACCCCTCTCTTTTGTTTGATTTGACGCGAGTTACGAGTTTTTAGACAACCCGTAATCAAATCAGATAGTGATGAAAACTTTATTAGCAATTTTAATCGGTGCACTTTTCTTAACACAATCCGTAAATGACGAGAAAAAGGCTGAGAGGATTAAAATGTTGGATGGTTCATTTACCCTACTTGAAGAAAAAATTGGCGATCCGGAGTGGTTGGATGATGAATCATTTATGTCATTAAAAGAACTGATGTATTCCGATTCTGTTCTCTGATTAGATGACAAAGAATTCATGCATACGTTCAACCAGGCAAAAAAAGAGCTGCCATTTACGCATTTTAATATTTATAAAAAGAGAACATCATCGAAGAACTCAGATAATAGCACACCAAAAGAGCGTAAGCCTCTGGTTTCATGGGAAGCGATTGATGCACAGACAGCCTATCTGAAAATCGATTCATGGATGGTCCCCGGTAGTGAAATCGAAAAGGCGCTCCAAAAAATAGGTCTCGACCAATATGAGAACCTCATCATCGACCTGAGAAATAACGGTGGCGGACACCTTGAAGGTCCCATCGCTATTGCACAGTTTTTGTCCCAAGAGCCCCTGGATGGAGGCTATTACCTGACCAGAAAGTTGGTTTGATAATCAAGAGGGCTTACCCAGTGCTGAGACAGTACAGGACATGCCTATGCTCGTGGACCTGACCTACACGGGTATCCAAAAAATATTTGCCGAGGAAGATGCATTTCGTTTGCTGCTTCCCGGTCATG
>DATFJT010000373.1:0-9984 GCA_035269065.1 Saprospiraceae bacterium
GTACTCCAGAAAATCGCGGCACTTTACCCGGATAATCCATTCGTCCATTTTCATTTGGCGCAATATTATTCCATCTACGGAGAAGATATCGAAGCCGCATTTACCGAATTGGAAAAGGCTTTTCAAAGGGGCCTGCCATATGACAGTATCTATTCAGCTGATAGATTGTTTTTGGCTCCGCTAGAGATGAAATGGAATCGCTGGAAAGACTTACTAAAAAAATATTATGCAGAACAGACTAAATACTGGTAAAAACAATCCCATTTAGGTCTTTGCTGTTTTTTAATAATGAAAAACTTAAGGTTATGACCTAATTTCTTGTACGCTGTTCTTCTCAATAGTAAAGTCTCCTTATTTTTCCAGTAAAAAGGCGTCATCGCGCGACCCTCTGTTTTCAAACACATGAGAGATAAACAGTTCTCCCAGAAAATTCAAGGCCCAACCATTTAAATTTATAAAAGAAAACAACATTCAATTTCGTTGTTAAGATTGATCGCCTAACCCAATTTATTCTATGAGGAAGTTTTTGGTATTCATTTTTGTCGCTACTATCATCCAGGCCTGCGTTCCATCCATTAATCCCTTGTACAAGGCAGAGGATCTTATTTTTAAAGAGTTTTTACTCGGCAAATGGGAGGGCGGCAGTGAAACCTGGACATTCCATTCTACTGACCAGGAAAAATACATGCTGGATCACTTCGACGGAGAAAATGGAGGCAGCTATACGGCACATCTTTTAGAATTGGAGGGGAAGTACTACCTGGACATCACGGCAAAAGAAATTGAAGCATGCGACTACATGCAAAAACTGACTGCTTTTGATGTACATACCTTTGCTCGAGTCGATTATGAAGGGGAGAAGATGGTCATACGATTGATGTCCTACGAAAACCTAGACGATGGCCTGAAAGATGGTACACTCCATATCGGACACATTCGAAATTCTGAAGACGAATTACTGTTGACTGCACCCACAAATGCTCTTCAAACATTTGTCACCGAACACCCGGAATTATTTGATGTAGATTTAGAACTCAATAAATCGAGTGAGTGAAGGAAATAACAGCCTCAAAACGTCTCATTTTCCGAGAGCTGATAGAAAAAGATGTAGAAGACATCTACGAATTGGATAGTGATCCTGAAGTGCATCGCTATTTAGGCAATCATCCGATTGAATCGAGAGAAGAAGCACTTGACATCATTCTCCATGTTCGCAAACAGTACAAGGACAAGGGGGTTGGACGATGGGCAATGGTGCATAAAATATCGGGAGAGTGTATAGGCTGGTGTGGCTTTAAAGTAGAAAGCAGAAATTGGAAATCTGGAGAATATTACGATTTGGGTTATCGCCTCAAACAAAAGCACTGGCGCAAAGGGTACGGTTTTGAAGCTGCCAATTGCTGTCTCAAATACGGATTTCAACAGATGGAACTGAATGAGATCTGTGCTGCTGCAGACATTGACCATAAGGGTTCCAATAGGATCATTCAAAAACTAGGGCTGCAATGGGTAAAGACATTTGAGTATGATCAATCTGTCCAGAATTGGTACGAGTTGGAGAAAAAGGATTGGATAAACCAGCAGGAAATCACAATAAATCATTGAGCGAAAAATCAACCGCATTTTCTGCATAAGCTAGTTAACAGCAGCTTTAGAATTGCTTACATAATACATATCCACTTCTCCTATATTCTTAGCTTCAATTTTTCCACGCGGTTCGCACTGAAACTGCGTCTTAACCAACTGATAGGTAGAAGATGATATGTTGATTTTACCAGGAACACTGTTTGTTTCCAATCTGGCTGCAAGATTGACTGTATCCCCCCAGATATCATAGGCAAATTTCTTTTTTCCCACTACCCCGGCAACTAAAGGCCCGGTGTGGATCCCTATGCGGGCTTCGAAAGGCGTAATGTTTCGGCTTTTACCTTCTTTTTTGAGGCGTACCAGAAAGTCACAAATATCCAGGGCGGCATGCACGACGTCTGCAGCGCTGCTCGAGCTGCCCCTCGGCAATCCTCCGGCACATACATAAGCATCACCAATGGTTTTTATTTTCTCCAATCCGTGCCTTTCCACTATTTCATCAAACGCCTGAAAACAGTAATCTAAATCACGCACCAACTTTTCCGGGCTCAGATTCGAGGAAATTCGACTGAAGTCCTTAAAGTCTGCGAAAAGCACTGTTGCTTTGTCAAATCGCTTGGCTTGAGCCTTCCCGGATACTTTCAATTCGTCTGCTACAATTTTTGGCAAAATATTTAGAAGCAATTCCTCCGAACGTATTCTCTCTTCCTCAATGATTCTATTTTTTTCCTCTAATACGGCATTGTGTTGTTTCATATTCTGGTATCTAAAGTACAAACCAAAAGCAAGTAAGAGGATGACTGCTGCAAGGGCAAGAAAAAAATTACGTTGGCTTCTTTGGAAATTCACCTGAGCTTCAAGCTCTGCATTCTGAATTTTCTGATTGGCCAATTGGAGAGAGTCAAGGCTGGAGGCATAGGCCATTGAATCAAGCATATAATCCTGCTGTAGAAGTCGAAACTTGATACGCATCTGCTCCTGACTCAATTTATCGAATGCAGCTTCTCTTTTTTCTAGCTCTGTCACAAGTCCGAGGCTCTTTCGAGCCAACTTTTGTCTTTGAGCGCTTATTTGTGCCAATTGCTGCGTCAAGGAATCCTGATCACTTTGAATGTCTCTAAATCTATCTAAAGCTTCTCTTTTCTTCTTTCCTAAAATACCTCCTGAAACTGCATCTCCATTCAAAGATCCACCGCTTCGCAGTGTCTTCAATTGCTCTGAGACCGCTTCCACTTCCTTATCCCTTCCTCTTTCGACCGCAAGAGCTTTTAACAATTCAAGATTTTCAATTTGCAACTCAGTATCTGAGCTTAATTGGGTACTCTCTCTAAGAATTTTACTTGATTTGGCTTTTGAAAAAAGTCGAACGGAAGGATCGTTGATGATAGACTTTGCTTGACGATTAAGACAAATAGCCAGCCATTCCGGATGTAATTCAGCCATGGCCACTTTTCGCGCCTCCTCCGCCAACTCCTCCGCTTCACTATATTTTTCCTTATCCAGATATAGATCTACAAGTTCAATGGCCTTCTCAACATAGGATATGCCCTGCTCTTTCTTTAATTGGCGCTTCAGAGGCGCTTCAGATTGCGCCAATAGGCCAAATGAAGCGTAAATCAGTATAAGAAATATGTAAGATCTAAGATGGAGGACTAAATGCATGAGGTCCATTTATTGACTGCTAATGTTTATAAAAGCAAATTACAGATTTTATGCCATTGATCGATCTCAAAAAATAAAAGACGGTAAATACCTGACCATCTCCTTCTATGTAAAATGTAAAAGATGAAATGCGTGACACAAAATTATAAATCTATCTTAATCGTCCTTGTTCCTGTCAATACACACAATTCCATAGCCTTAAAAAACATAAAAAAACCACTTTTCAGGGACAAAAGGCCAGCGCCTACGTCGTATACCATTTGGAAGAATGAAGGACATAGCCTTTCCATAAGCTTACGACATAGTGATCGGTTCATCTCATTTCTACAGACCTGCAAAGAATTTAGCGGAACAGCAAATGTCACCCAACAAACAAAGAAATAATTGAACCACTTCCAGCAGGATTCAAACGAGGCAGTTGTAGGATTATATTTTTAGCCTGCCCTAAACTATTTATTTGACATTTGCTTTTATAGAGGCAAGCATTTACCTAAATTTACTTTCGGGTAAGGATTAAAAAGAGCAGCTATGATAAGGAGCTTCCTAATGGGACTCATTTCTTTGAGCATTTGTATAGGCTCGCAGGCCCAAAACAGTGTCATTAGAGGAAAGGTTTCGCACCAAGACAATGCAATTACAGGAGCAAGTGTGATTGTCCTTGAAGGGCAACTCGGTGGTGTTTCTGACGAGCAGGGAAATTATAAGATCGACGGTCTTAAACCCGGAAATTACTCCCTACAAGCCAGTATACTCGGTTTTAAATCATCAAGAAAAGATATCCGCATACAACCGCATCAAGAACTGGTTGTCGATTTCACACTTGAAAAAGACGTTCTTAAGCTTGAAGATATTGTCATTACCGCCACCCGCAATGCTGTTCCTGCTCACCGGGCACCTGTCATGGTCAACAGAATAGACGAGCGCATCTTTGAGCAGACCCAGTCGCTCAGCATTGCCGAGGGATTGAGCTTCTCGCCTGGATTACGCCTTGAAAATAATTGTCAGAACTGTGGTTTTACACAATTGAGAATGAACGGCCTGGATGGTCCCTACACGCAAATTCTCATCAACAGCAGACCCGTTTTCTCTACCCTTGCAGGTGTTTACGGTTTAGAAATGATCCCATCCAATATGGTTGACCGCATTGAAGTAGTAAGAGGAGGCGGCTCTGCACTTTACGGTGGAAATGCGATAGCCGGTACAGTCAACATTATTACGAAAGATCCAATAGAAAATGCTTTCAGTTTTGGGTCCAACCTGGCATCTATTGCCGGCGAGGCCATCGACCGGACCATTACTGCCAACGGTTCCGTGGTGGATGAAGCGCTCAAAAAAGGCGTGAGTTTCTATGCTTTCAATCGCAGTCGTGATCAATGGGATGCCAATGGTGATGGTTTTTCGGAAATTACCGCTTTAAAAAATACCACATTCGGAATGGATGCATTTCTAAAGATTAATGAGCGCAATGAGATTAATTTCAATCTTTTCACCGTGGATGAATTCAGGCGGGGAGGCAATGATTTCGATCTCGCACCACATCAGTCAGATGTAGCCGAGCAGCTAGAACACTCTATACTGGGTAGCAGTATTTCATTTGAACACTATTCTCAAAATTTAAAACACAAGTGGTCCTTTTATTCTTCTCAAACCTCTGTTGACAGAGACAGTTATTATGGAGGAGGTGGTCGCGTATTGAGACCTCAAGATGTTTTGACAAACGAGGATTTGCTGGCCATTAATGCCTACGGGGTTTCGTCGGACCTATCCATAGCTTCAGGAGTACAATATGCCTATGAAATATCCAATAAATTGATGATGACTGCCGGATCAGAGCATCAATTTAACAGGGTCTCAGATGAAATGCCCGGGTATGGGAGAGCCATTGACCAAACTGTTCAGGTACTGGGCAATTACGGTCAGCTTGAATGGCAAGTCATGGAACAATGGTCTTTTTTAATCGGTGGTCGTTATGATTTCCTTTCTATTGACGGGCTTTACGAACTTCAAGAAGACCGATTTAATAATGTTCAGCAATTCGGGGTATTTACTCCTCGAGCAAGTACCCTGATTCACCTGCAGCCAAAGCTCAAATTGCGTTTGGCTTATGCCCAGGGTTACCGTGGCCCGCAGGCATTCGATGAAGATTTACATATAGAAACGGTAGGAGGTGCCGCGCTATTTACCCGATTGGACCCCGAGCTGCGTACCGAACGATCTAATAGCTACAACATCTCTCTGGACTACAGCGGTCAAGCTGGCTTGCTGGAGTTCAATTTTGTGGCAGATGCTTTTCTTACACAGCTGGAAAACCCCTTTATCAATTCAAACCAGGTGGAATTGCCCAATGGGATATCCGTCATCACCAAACGCAATGGAAGCGCAGCCACCGTAAATGGTATAAACCTGGAAGCCAATATGGCCTATTCCTCAACATGGATGATCCAGGCAGGGGCAACCATTCAGTCCGCTTTTTATGAGAAAAAAGAAGAAATCTGGGCTCCGGAATCTCTTGCAGACAACAACCGGGATAGCATAATCAGCACAGATCAAATTCTTCGCACCCCCAATCATTACGGCTACCTGAGCCTTAACTATACACCGACTTCGCCATTCGAGTGTTCTGTCTCTGCTATTTATACAGGATCGATGACGGTACCTCATGTTATCAACCCGGACAATGAGTACACCATTTTGGAAACAACTCCTGATTTTTTAGAACTCAATTTCAAAGCATCCTATGAATGGCAGCTAAGTGAAAAATTTTATGTTGATCTGTCGGCGGGCATCCAGAATATCTTAGATAATTACCAGCAAGACTTTGATCTGGGAGCTAGAAGAGATGCAGGCTACGTATACGGGCCTTTAAGGCCCAGGACTTATTTTCTGGCCTTGAAATTTCACTTCGAAGGTAAATAGTATATCCCCTCTCTATGCATACCACTAAAGTCATGAGTCAGGATAAACTGTTACCTTATAGAGAGACTAAAATAAATCAGTCCTTGTGAAATTTTTACTTCTATCCAGTGTTATGCTGCTCCTAATCGCTTGCCAGGACGATAATTCAGAAAGGATACATCCAGCTGAATTCCTGATCAATGAAAAAGGATGGGTGTGTTATGCATACAAAAGAAGCCCGGAAGGTGATACTACTGCCTTTATTGAACAAAAACCCTACATCCTGCTAGGGGAATACGGCAATGGCATTCATTTTGAGGATAATTCCCAATGCTACATTCAATATACAGACGGCACAACAGCTGTTCCTCAAAATGGTATTCTAAAGACATGGGAAAGGATTTCGATGGACAGCTTGAGATTTCACTCATTACATTCAGACACCATTGAGGCTGAAATCGTCGAGATAACGGAAGACAGTTTGTATTTGAGATACCATCAGGTAGGCGATATTTGGCGTTACAAGCTACGCCGCATTCCATAGTGACAAACACCCTGTTGGTTCTACAGACATTACTACCCCGTTGAAGAAAACTGGAGAATTATATCAATGGAATGGAGAAAAAATTATTTCTCTTGTGCGCTTTCTTCTACGAGAAGAGAAGTCTTATTGTTGAGCATTTCCACGAAGCCATTGACAATATCAAAATGCAAGACTTCGCCAGATGTGCTTTCTACTTTGATTCGTCCTGCACCCAAAGCGGCCACAATCGGTGCGTGATTATTCAACAATTGGAATGAGCCGTCTAAACCGGGGAGGCTCACACTTTTGGCCTCACCCGAATAGATTTCTTTAACTGGAGACAATACCGTCAATTGCATAAAATGCTTATTTGGCTTTTTCTAAAATTTCTTCACCTGCTTTGATGGCATCGTCAATAGACCCTTTCAGGTTAAAGGCTGCCTCCGGAATATGATCCAATTCCCCATCCATAATCATGTTGAAACCTCGGATAGTTTCTTCAATGGGGACGAATACACCCGGAATATTCGTGAACTGCTCTGCTACATGGAACGGCTGAGAAAGGAATCGCTGCACTTTTCGGGCACGATAGACCACCAATTTATCTTCCTCACTCAATTCATCCATACCCAGGATGGCAATGATATCCTGAAGTTCCTTATACCTCTGCAAGATGTTGATCACGCGCTGAGCACAATCGTAATGTTGATCACCGACTATTTCTCTTGACAAAATTCTTGAGGAAGAATCCAATGGATCTACAGCCGGGTAAATACCGAGAGAAGATAATTTTCTACTCAATACTGTAGTGGCATCCAAGTGAGCAAATGTAGTTGCAGGAGCCGGATCCGTCAAGTCATCTGCAGGAACATAAACCGCCTGCACGGAAGTAATCGATCCTCTCTTGGTAGAGGTAATACGCTCTTGCATAAAGCCCATTTCTGTCGCCAATGTAGGCTGGTAACCCACGGCTGAAGGCATACGTCCCAATAGGGCAGATACTTCTGAACCCGCCTGGGTAAAGCGAAAAATGTTGTCCACGAAGAAAAGAATGTCCTTACCACCAGACGGATCGCTTTTGTCTCCATCGCGAAATTATTCAGCAAAAGTCAATCCTGACAATGCCACCCGCGCACGAGCACCCGGAGGCTCATTCATCTGACCAAAAACAAAGGTCGCCTGTGAATCTTTCAATTCATCTTTCTTAACGCTGCTGAGATCCCAGCCACCTTCTTCCATACTGTGCAAGAAGTCATCACCGTATTTGATGATGCCAGCTTCGAGCATCTCCCGCATCAAATCATTTCCTTCTCTGGTTCGCTCTCCTACTCCGGCAAAAACAGACATACCGGCATAACCCTTGGCAATATTATTGATCAACTCCTGGATCAATACTGTTTTACCAACACCGGCACCCCCGAAGAGTCCAATTTTACCCCCTTTGGCGTAAGGCTCAATCAAATCAATCACCTTGATGCCTGTAAAAAGCACCTCTGTTTCCGTAGAGAGATTTTCATAGGCCGGTGGCTTAGAGTGAATAGATCGCTTCTCATTGGTCACAACCGGACCCAAACCGTCGATTGGATCTCCAATTACGTTGAAAAGACGTCCTTTAACTTCCTCTCCCACGGGCATTGAAATTGGTGCCTCAAGGTCGCGGACCTCCATACCTCTTTTCAATCCGTCGGTTGCATCCATTGCGATCGCACGGACACTGTCCTCACCCAGGTGCTGCTGCACCTCCATGATGAGTTTTTCTCCATTGGGCCTGTCAATTTGCAAGGCATTCAACAGATCTGGTAAATCTGCTTCTCCGGAAAACTTAACATCGATAACGGGTCCGATGATCTGACTGATTACTCCGTTTTGCGCCATTTCGAAAGAGTCTTTTACTGTATAATAAATGTGGCGCAAAGATAACTGAAAAATCAATCAGACAAAATAAATTTGGCCCATTCTACCGCCTGGGCATGCAGAACATTTAAATATTCTGTTTTTGTAGCTTCTGACCGGCTGAATAGACGATCTTTTACCCCCAAATCCCTCTTGCCAAATGGCCACCAAAAAGACTGACTTCTTAAGAAGAAAAATCAGCCGCTAAAAAAGCCATAAATTTATCAACCGAATAAAATCAGGAAGAGGACATGTCAAAGAAAATCGTATTAACCGGGGCAAGCAGTGGTATCGGTAAAGCTACTGCTGAAAAATTGGCTCAAGAGGGTCATCAACTGGCATTGCTCGCCAGATCCATAGACAAATTAAATGCGCTTTCAGAAAAGCTGCCTGGAGATCACATTGTACTTGAAACGGACTTGTGCCAGGCCCAAGACATCGAAAATGCCACAAATACCATACTCGACGCCTGGGGTGAAATTGACGTATTGATCAATAATGCAGGAGTGGGTTATTTTGCTCCTATGAAGGATGGGGAATTAGAACATTGGATGCGCACTTTCGATTTAAATGTTAAGGCAGTGCTTCATTTGATCCATATATTTTTACCCCACCTCCTCAAAAACCGGGGTCATATCATCAACCTTGCCTCAGTGGCTGCGCATGAAGTTTTTCCAGATTCCGTCGTCTATTGTGCTTCAAAGCATGCCCTACATGCCATTACGGTAGGTATGAGAAAGGAATTCCGGGACAAACTCAAGGTCACGGACATATCTCCTGGCGCTGTAGAAACCAGCTTTATCGACCAAACCACACACTCAAAGAAAAAAGAGGAGATGGAAAACTACTTTGTGGACGTCATTCGACCTGAAGATGTTGCCAATGAAATTTGCCATGTACTCGGACAGCCGAATCACCTGGTGATCAATGAAATAGTACTGCGCCCCAATCGATGAAAAAAAAGAAGCAATTTGACAATTCCAGGATACTGTTTGTGCTGGAACATTTCTTTCCATACGTTGGAGGAGCTGAGACGCTGTCTTATCTCCTCACCAAAAAACTCGCAGAAAAGGGCTACAAAGTGCAGGTGCTCACCACTCTACATGACAAAAAACTCAACAAGAATGAGGTCATTGAGGGCGTACATATCCATCGTATAGATTGTAGAAATCGGTTTCTTTTTACCTTGCGCGCGCTTCGTCCTGCCCTTAGGATGGCAAAAAACAGTGATCTCATCATATCTTCGACCTACAACGCTGCTATTCCGGCCTGGTGGGCTGCCAAAAGAAGTTCATTACCTTCTATTTTGATTTTTCATGAAATCTGGGGGAAGCTATGGTTTCGTCTACCCTATCTCAAGCGCTTCCAGAGAATAGCCTATTGGGCTTTTGAGCAACTGATTGCACGCTTGAATTTCACGAAAG
>DATFJT010000374.1:0-11491 GCA_035269065.1 Saprospiraceae bacterium
GGGTTGGCGATGATGTCATCGAGGTGCTGGATTATTTAAAAATCTCTTCTACCCATTTTGTAGGAATTTCTTTGGGCACCGTCATTGCCAGGGAAATTACGGAAAGGTATCCATCCAGAACTGAATCCCTTATTCTTGGCGGAGCAGTGATGAAACTCAATCTGCGCGGACAATTGCTCATGAAATTGGGCGTCATGCTCAAGTCTGTATTACCCTACCTACTGCTATACCGCTTCTTTGCTTTTATTATTATGCCACGCAAGAAGCATAGAGAATCTCGAAATCTTTTCGTAAGGGAAGCCAGAAAGCTCTATCAGAAAGAATTCAAAAAATGGTTTACCCTTGCCTCCGAGATCAATCCCCTACTCTCCTTTTTTCGCATGAAAGACAGCGGCATTCCCACCTTTTATATTATGGGCGAGGAAGACCATATGTTCTTACCTTCCATTAGTAAACTTGTAAAGGATCACAGGCATTCTCAGTTGCTTGTCATACCTCAATGTGGGCATGTTGTGAATGTAGAGAATCCGGAAATTTTCAACAAAGAGGCTATAAATTTCATTGATTCAATAGCGGATCAATAGAAATGAATGTCCATATCGAAGAAGCTTTACAATTATTTTTACGATTTATTTCTTTCTGAAGAAACGAAAGAAAAAAGTGAACATGTTATTGTATGGATAGCCATAGGGAGCTTTTTATTGCATTTGCTATTTATTTTGCTCAACGACCTGGAAGTAATATCCATCCAGGATAATAACGACTTGCTTCAGAATCCCATATCTGCTATCTATACTCCTTTCTCCTTCATCCTTATTTACGAGGTATATCTCCTCATCTATTACCTGCCCAAATCCATTACAGAATATATCGCCAGGCAGTACGAAATAATCACTTTAATTGTCATAAGGAGGCTTTTTAAAGATTTATCCAAATTACAGTTGAGCACGGACTGGTTCCAAATTCAGAATGATCTTCAGTTGACTTACGATATTGCAGGGACCCTGATTCTCTTCGTTCTGATATATATTTTTTATCGCTTAAACGATCAGCGTAAAAAGCTCTACGAGAATAAAGAGGAATTGCCGGAAAAGATGATTTTGTTTATTCGCCGCAAAAATATACTCGCTATTTTATTGATTCCTATACTTTTTGGTCTTGCCATTTACAGCCTGTGGGACTGGTTACAGGTTCATATTCTATCCATTCCGGAAATGGTGGAATATGTCAAAGATGTGAACAAAATATTCTACGATGAATTTTTTACTGTTCTGATATTAACAGATGTCCTGTTGCTCTTATTTTCCTTTTTCCACACCAATAGTTTTCATCGAGTGATCAGAAATTCAGGTTTTATTATATCTACAATTCTTATCAGAATCTCCTTTGGAGCCTCAGGCTTACTCAATACCATTCTAATTGTAACAGCTGTAAGTTTTGGAGTTGCTATCTTAGCCATTCACAACCAGTATGAGAAACTGGATGATCATGTGGATGATCTACCTGCCTAACCATGATGAAAGCGCTTTATCAGATAATCGAAGAATGTGAGGATTTCATCGCCGTCAATAAAAATCACGGTGTGTTGTCTCAGTCAGGAAAAGACGCTTCCAGTTCTGTTTTTGAGGTGTTGAAACAAGAGAACGACAACAATTTCTTACACTTGCTCAATCGACTAGACCGTCCAGTCGGTGGACTATTAATATTGGCAAAGAACCGTAACTTTCTTAAATATTATCTTGGGCTACAAGAAAGAGACCAGGTAGAAAAAAGATACGTCGCTATAGTAGAAGGCTTAGTGGATGATGCCAAAGTAGGAATCCAAAGACATTTTTTAAGCGCTGACCGCCGCCGAAAAAGGGCTTTTATTTCTTCAGAAAAGACTGAAGATGCGAAAGAAGTCGAATTGAATCTACAAGTCATAGAGCGTTTTAATCACTACACGGCCATCGAAATAGTACTGTCGGGAGGAAAATTCCACCAGATACGCGCTCAATTGGGCTTCCTGGGCCATCCAATTCGTGGAGATGTGAAATACGGGGCAAGACGCGGTCATCGTGACAGAAGTATTGACTTGCACGGTCATCAGATGAATTGGTCTTCCAAAAATAAAGGAAAGAAGAGCATAGAAGCACCGATTATAAAAAATGATCATCTTTGGCAAATGCTTGTTGCTCAACTATGAACAAAAAAATAGCCGGAGATCAAGCCCCAGCTATTCCTATTCGTTTTTACCCCCCCCCTATTCCATCAACTCAGTTTCAGTATTGGCAAAGAAAAAAGTCCAAATATCTGTTTGTTCCTCAATGATCTTAGAGGTTGGCTTGCCAGCTCCATGTCCTGCTTTCTTTTCTATTCTAATTAATACAGGATCCTCTCCTGAATGATACTCCTGTAAACGCGCTGCAAATTTAAACGAGTGGGCAGGCACAACCCTGTCATCATGATCAGCAGTGGTAATCATCGTGGCGGGATAATCCACAGAATCTTTAAGATTATGATAGGGAGAATAATCGTAGAGAAAATCAAAGTGCTCCAAGGTATCACTGGAACCGTACTCAGGCACCCAGCCCCATCCCACGGTGAATTTGTGGAAGCGCAACATATCCATCACACCCACAGCAGGGAAAGCCACCTGGAATAAATCAGGGCGTTGAGTCATACATGCTCCAACGAGTAAACCACCATTTGAACCACCTTGTATACCCAATTTATCGCTGGAGGTATACCCTTCACTAATCAGGTATTCAGCAGCACTGATAAAGTCATCAAATACATTCTGTTTGTTTTCCAACATTCCCTGCTGGTGCCATTCTTCACCATATTCTCCTCCGCCTCTTAAATTGGCAAGGGCAAAAACTCCACCATTTTCGAGTAGAATTAGTCTTGAAGTGCTGAATGAAGGAGTTAAGCTGACGTTAAATCCGCCATAACCATAAAGCAACGCCGGGTTATTTCCATTTAATTCCAAGCCTTTTTTGTGCACAATAAACATAGGGACTTTGGTACCATCCTTCGACGTATAAAAAACCTGTTTTTCTACAAACTCATTAAGATCAATAGCAAGCTCAGGCGACCAGAAAATATCAGAGCTGTTAGAAGCTATATCGTATTTGTAAATATTACCGGGATTGAGAAAACTAGTAAAGGTGTAAAATACAAATTCGTCTTCTTTCTTGCCTCCCAATCCGGATAAAGAACCCGTTCCGGGCAACGTGATCTCTTCAACTGAAGATCCATCGTAATTCATTTGGTAAGCCCTATTGGTCACATCTTGGATATAAACTGCAAAAAGTTTACCTCCAGCAGTATTCACAGATTGCAACAAATGTTCGTTCTCAGCAATAATGTCCTTCCAGTTTTCCTTCTCTGGATTATTCACAGGAAACTTTACCAAACGGTAATTCGGAGCATCAATATCTGTAAGTACATAAAAGTCACCTTCTTTATGGTCAACCACCGTATTCTTATGCTTAAAACCACTAAATAGCTTCACAAAATCAGCACTAGGATCATCCAAATCAAGGTAGAAGGTTTCATACCCATCTGTGCCAGTTGAAGCGCTCATGATGAGATACTTTTCATCTTCTGTAGTCGTAGCCCAATGATACATTTTAGGTTTTAACTCATTGCGGTATATCAATTTGTCTTTCTCCTGACTATCTCCCAATTTGTGATAATAAATCGAGTGATATTCATTTGCTTTGGAATACTCCGTCCCCTCTGCTGGTTTGGGGTAGCGAGAATAATAGAATCCATCATTTTTCCATGCGATACTGGTGAATTTTGTCCAATTCAACTCATCTCCAATATCTTCTCCTGAATTAACTTCCAGAACCTTTAATTGCGCCCAATCTGAGCCGGCTTCCTGTTTCGAAATAACCACGTATTTATCATCTGGAGACACAGATCTAATATTAATATCCACCGTGCCATCATCAGATGCTTCATTCGGGTCGATGAATACTTCCGGTTCCCCTTCCAGGCCTTTTTGGCGGTAAATGACGGCTTGATTTTGCAAACCATCGTTCTTGTAAAAGAAATAATAATCACCTGCTTTGTAAGGCGCACTGCGTTTTTCATAGTTGAAAATTTCTCTGTAGCGCTCTTCAATTTTACTGCGGTAAGGAATTTCTTCGAGATAAGAGAAGGTCACCTCATTTTGACGATCCACCCAATCCTCAACCTCTGCTGCTGTATCCACCTCTAGCCAACGGTATGGATCAGATACTTCCTGTCCGTGATAATTCTCTGTTACCTCAACTTTTTTGGTGTCTGGGTAATCCTTTGTCATTTTGCTGTACTTATTGGCCATGTCTCCAGTTTTTTGTCCATCGCAGCCCAAAAATATTGAGATAGCTGCAAGTACATATATCACGTTGTTTTTCATGAGGTATTATTTAAATTAAACTAAGAGGTTAAGATAGTAAACCGTCGGGTAATGTCATATGTAGCTCTTTGCTTTCCAGGTCCACGGATTGAATCCAGTCTTCCACCAGGGGAATAAGTAATTCTTCTTTTTCAGCATTTTTTACTATGAGCATCCATTGACCGGGATATTCACGCACTTCGTGGATAATACCAATTTGGACATTATTATTCCACAGGGAAAATTCTTCGAATGCCTGAGTCAAAGTTTCTTTACTTCTGGGATCTTTTACTTTTACTCGAGCTTGCAATATTTCTGCATTAACAAAAATCGCAGCTTTCTGAGGAGTATCAAATTCATGAAAACGCAAAATAAATTCACCCTTTTCGCTTGCATCCTCCACTCGAAAAGGAACAGGCAAACCTTTCATGCTCAAAAATAAATAATCACCCTTCACAGGAACTGTGAAGCTTTCATTAAAATAGGCTTTCAAGTGACCTTCATTGCCCCGTGTTTTCCCCAGACGACCAATGGGTATGAAATCTTCTGCGAAAATATGCTTAAGACGCATTAGTTGACAAATACTATTGAAAACACCAAAGTTGAAAAAAAATAATCAAACTAAAGGCTGCTCTTGATAATTCCTCCTCCTACTACATCGTCGCCATCATAAAAAACAGCACTTTGCCCGGGTGCAACTCCTGAAACATGAGCCAAGAACTCAACTTCCAGATCTTGATCCTCGCGCTTCTTTAGGTGACTTAGGGCACCACTGTCTTGATAGCGGACCTTAGTGATAAACTCTTTATCATCCGACCAATCCTGGTATTTCATTAAATTAACCTTACCTACCACCATACCATTGCGAAGGAGGTCTTTTTTTCTGCCAAGCACGACCTGATTTGTTTCCGGTATTATTTCAGTTACATACATGGGTTCCTGAAATGCCCGTCCCAAACCACGCCGCTGTCCAATTGTATAAAAAGGATACCCCTTGTGATGGCCGATGACATTGCCTTCTGTATTCAGAAACTCACCACCATCAACTTTTTCCTCTAATCCGTCCACTTTATTTTTCAGGAAGCTGCGATAATCATTGTCCGGGACAAAGCAAATCTCGTAGCTCTCGCCCTTCTTGGATAAATCTACAAAACCAGCATCGTAGGCCATTTGCCTTACTTCAGGTTTAGTATACGGTCCCAATGGAAATATACTGCGCGTCATACATTCCTGTGATAGTCCCCATAGGACATAAGACTGATCTTTCTTTTGGTCTTTGGCTTTAGAAATAAAGAAACGGTCCTGCAATTGATTGATTTGGGCATAATGACCAGTAGCAATAAATTCACAGTCCATAATATCGGCTCTCTTTAATAAGGCTGACCATTTGATGTGGGTATTGCATAGCACGCAGGGATTAGGCGTACGTCCTGCCATGTATTCGCTGACAAAATCATCAATGACATAGTCTCCAAATTCCTCACGGATATCAAAAATGAAGTGATGAAAACCCAATTTAACCGCCATGGCACGAGCATCATTAATAGAGTCAAGGCTACAGCATCCAGTTTCTTTTTTTGAGGAACCAGAGTTCGCATAATCCCAGGTCTTCATAGTAATGCCAACGACTTCATAGCCCTGCTCGTGCAGCATTAAAGCTGTAACAGTGCTGTCTATTCCTCCACTCATGGCTACCAATACCCTACCCTTCTTACTCATGGGACAAAATCTTACATTAAATACGCTGAAATATGATTACTTTGGTGTAAAGAATCAACCATGTTACGCGCTTTCCTGATACTTTGTTTCTGCAACTTCATTTTCTTTGGGCAAGCCCAATTTTATTCGGCCAACTCCTATCCACCGGACTATCACGGCACAAAAGTACAATCCGGACAGCGGTACTCCAAATTTTTGAATACTGCAGCGCATTATAACATTCCCCTGGGCTCAAAAGTTCTTCTCACGGAAAGAAAAACGGGCAGATCTGTTATAGTCATTGTCAATGACAGGATAGAAGAAGCTTCCAGTAACTTTATTATTTCTGATGCCGCTTATGAAGCACTTGGGCTTGAATTGGGAAAACAAATAGAGGTTAAATATAAACTCCTGGAGAAGGGTCAGATTGAACCATTCACGAATAAGGAAATAGAAAAAACTGCTGAATCAACAACTCGGAATTTATCCATGATTCGAATCCAGGGTGTAGAAACTATTCAGAAAGATAAACTGTACTTACAGCTCGGAGCTTTCAGCTCTTATAACTCTGCCTTGTACTTGCTGAATGACTTAGGTGAGAAACATACCTTACCAGTCTATCTCATGGAAAGCAATCGTATATATCGAGTCCTTACCGGATCATTTTCAGATAAAGCAGAGGCTGTATCCTACCAAAACAAACTCAAAAGCAATTCCATTCCGAGTATCCTGAAGAAAGGCAATGCAATACTTAACAATTAGAGCTTTTCCACCAATGTATTAATGAGGGCAGGCACTCTTCCGCATAGTTGGAATGCAGTGTAATGTCTGCCATATTTTCATAGAGAACAGACCTTTTCACAATTAAATCATTCAATTCTGAAATTGAAGCTGACTGAAGAAGAGGCCGCTTTGATCTTTCATCTTTATTATTGAGCCTGATTTCTAAAGTAGGCAACGGGCAATAGAGATAAATGACCAAACAGTTATTTTTTATCAATTCGCGGTTTTTTACATTCTCAACAACACCACCGCCAGGATCCAAAATAAATGATGGTTTTTTCAAAGAATTCTGGAGCATGAGGCTCTCTTTTTGCCTAAAAAACGTCTCTCCATTTTGATCAAAAATTTGACTGATCGAAGCTCCGTATTCAAGCTCTATACTCTTGTCAAGGTCGATCCGAGCAACTCCAGTCCCTTTGCTCCATATCTTTGAACAATAAGTTTTACCTGATCCCGGCAATCCAATGAAGCAACATTTTCTAACTTTCAGCTTTGTTAAACTGGAACTCATGGAAAGAACCATTAGTTTTATTTCTTTTCAACAATAGACCTCAATTTATGCGAAATCAATCATTTCTTCTACTGCTAATTGCACTCCTTGCGGCTGCCTGTACACAAAAGCAGGAGGAGCGCCAAATAAAAGTGAAAACACTTGAAGATGGCCAAGATTTATCAGAGATCATTTCGAGCCCCCTTGATAAAGAAGGGAAGCTAGACACCGTTCATGTTGCCAAAATGAATTTCGAGACCTCCAGCTATTATTTCGGAGAAGTTCGTGAAGGTGACACCATTGAGCACGTTTTTCATTTCGTCAACACGGGAAAGTCTCCATTGTCCATAAAGAACGCCCAAACAAGTTGCGGATGCACTGTGCCGACATGGCCTGAATACATGGTTGCCCCCGGTGCTTCAGATTCCATTTCCGTGGTATTTGATACTAAGAACAAAACAGGCTATCAAAACAAAGCCATAACGATTATAGGAAATACGTATCCCAATAAAACTATTGTATATTTGAAGGGTAAAGTGATTGGAAAAAAAGTGGAATAGGGAGTATGTATTTACAAGGAGATATAATGAATACCATTGGAGGTGCATGGCCTTTGATCTTAATGTTTGTTGTGGTTTATTTCTTTTTTATTCGCCCGCAATCAAAGAAAGCAAAGGAACAAGCAGAATTCGTGAAAAACCTCAAAAAGGGGGACGAGGTGGTCACAGGAAGTGGCGTAATAGGCAAAATTAGCAAGTTGGACGACCAAAGTGTGACGCTGATGGTCGACCAAAAGAGTTACA
This sequence comes from Saprospiraceae bacterium, assembly GCA_035269065.1. Taxonomy (GTDB): domain Bacteria; phylum Bacteroidota; class Bacteroidia; order Chitinophagales; family Saprospiraceae; genus DATFJT01. The sequence goes on from DATFJT010000374.1 coordinate 8,144, forward strand.
TTACTTTCCTCAGGTCTAGCATCAATCAAGAAATGACCCAAGCCCTTGAATCAGGAGACAAAGAGTAGTTTTGGACGGTTTTTCGATTGGTTCAAAGAATTTCGATCCACTGATCGAGGACAGTTGACGATATGCCTCATTCTTGCTTTCCTGGTTTGGGTACCTGTCAAACTTGAAAAAGATTACACCGCACAGGGCAATTTGGATATTCATTTCATACCCCCAATGGGATACATTTTGTCTGAGCAGGACTTATCAGATGTTTCAGTTAATTACTTTGGCAGTGGTTTCGATATCCTGAAGTTCAAGCTTTTTCACAAAGGAAAAATTGACATATCCCTACCCGATCGCCAGGGTGATTTTGTATTTAGAAATGACCAGTTGAACGCATTGATTCGCGAACAAAATGAAACGGAAGTCGAAATCATCGCGAATACCCTGGAGGAAATTCGACTTTTCTCAGACTTGCAGATCCAGAAAAGAGTTCCTATTGTCAGTGCGATTACGTTTCGAGCAAAACCTGGATATATTGTTCAAGGTGATATTGAATTCCTTCCTGATTCAGTTCAAGTAAAGGGACCTAAAAAAATCATAGATACCCTACCCCATATTTCAACAAGAGTAAAGACGATCAGTCAATTATCGCAATCGCTTGAGGACAAAATTCTCTTAAAAAAAACAACAGGTGTTCAATTGAATCCTGAGGAAGTTAACTTTCGGCTTTATGTTGAGCAACTAACCGAAAAAGAGATGGAAGTAGTTTTGCGAAATCACTTAAGTTTAGAGCATGAGAAAAACACCTTAATTGTTCCTCCCAACGCCCGCATAAAAGTCAGTCTTCCTATCTCACAGTACGAATCTTTTTCAGAGCATATGCTTTCATTTACCTTGACTAGCGATAGTTTAGTACAAGATAGTTTGCAAGGACTCAGAGCGCTGGAAATTAGTTCAGCTTTACCATCTGTACAGGTTTTGGATTTCCATCCTGACTCTGTGCGGGTGTTGAGGGTTGTATCAGAGGAGTGAGGCGGGTTTGAAAGCAAAACTAGAATTAGGCGCTTGACGAATAAAACAATTTGTTGTATATTTCGGCTATTAAAATCCAACATATGCAAGCTTTTGTTAAAAGCCTTTCCATACCTGAATTCGAAAATTTCTTCAAAACCGATTATCATTGCCTCAAGTGGTTAGAGAAATTAAAATGGGAAAAAGGTTACCGCTGTTTTAAATGTCATCACCTTAACTATTGCCCTGGTCCGCAGCCCCTTAGCCGCCAATGCACCAAATGCAGATACAGTGAAAGCCCAACTGCCAATACATTATTTCATGGCCTAAAATTCTCCTTAAAAAAAGCCTTTTACATCGTTTATTTCACTTCATCTAGCAAGAAAGGTATATCCTCGACCGAGCTTTCCAGAAAACTAGCCTTAAGACAAAAAACTTGTTGGCTGTTTCGTCGAAAGGTGATGACTGCAATGTCCTGCTTTAGGGAGGAGAAACTGGATGGAAATATTGAATTGGGCTTCTTATTTACCGGTAAAGATGGCTTACAGCCTTCGAATAGTACAAAGAAATACTGTCTACTCGCAGTGGGTAAGAAAAAAGATAAGATCACAGAAATAAAAGCATTAAGCACCACCGGAAAATCTAAGGAAGAGGTGATGAAATTTCTATCATCAAATATTTCAATGCATGCAATACTTGAATCAGACAGTTGGCCGGGACTTATTGCTGCTACCAAGGGATATCCTTTGACAAAGAATTACTACCTCAATAACTCTAAAAAAACCTTAAGACTTTTTAAACGTACCCGAATGATGCTATTGGGCTGGCTGCGCGGCACTCATGGCCATGCAAGAGATATTCAGGCTTATGTAGACGAGTATTGCTTTCGAATGAATCACAGATTAAAAGGAGGAGCTATATTCCTCTATCTGATAGAGGCAATGATGCAATCAAAACCAGTCCAATACAAAGATTTGGTGTCTTATTATTCAAGCGCCTAATTCTAGAAGTTGGAAACATTTCCCCTTACCACTCAACAACGAGAAACCCGAAAATATAATTTAATTGGTTCGGTAAAAGTAAGGAGTCAACAGAATCAATACTGTAAAGATCTCCAACCTGCCCAATAACATCAAAAAGGAAAGAAAGCCTTTACCGGCAAGGGGAATAGCTGCAAAGTTATCGACAGGCCCCAAATCAGCAATAGATGGTCCTACATTGCCCAAGGATGTAGCCACCGAACCCATGGCACTCAACATGGGTTCATCAAAATCGTACAGCACTGTAGACATGACCAGTGAACCAATCACAAAAGTACCCAAATACAAAAGAAGAAAAACCAAAATATGAGTCATTACTCTTGGTTGTACCACATTTCCATCAATTTTGATCCTTATCAGTGCCTTGGCGTGCAAAAGTCTTTTAAATTCAAGGAGGGAATTCTTAAAAAGGACGAGATGCCGAATCACCTTTATTCCGCCACTAGTCGAACCGGCACAAGCACCACTAAATAGTAAACAGAAAAACAGTAAACTGATGAGAGGAGACCAAGAAGTGTAATCTTCGGTGACATACCCGGTGGTGGTGATAATAGATACTATCTGAAAGCTGGCCGTTCGAAAAGACCGCTCTAAATCATATTGCTCATTAAAGTAAAGGTATAAGGTCAATGATAGGACCAAGGCAATCACGCCAATGACATAAGTTTTAAATTCGTCGCTTTTTAATACCCGCTTCCATCTCAACTTGACCCCAAAATAAATCACCGTATAATTCACACCGGCCACAAACATAAACAAGGTGATGATATAGTGAACAAGGGGTTGTTCATAGTAAGCAATACTGGCTGTCTTTGTAGAAAATCCACCAGTGGCCATAGTTGTTAGGCCGTGATTAATAGCATCAAAAACAGTCATCCCAACAAAACTCAGGGCCAATACCAAAATGGCCGTAAGCCCGACATAAATATACCACAGTCTTTTAGCTGTTTCTCTGATTCTAGGATGTATCTTGTTACTTGTTGGGCCTGGTGCTTCCGCCACAAAGAGTTCAGCTCCTCCTACGCCCAATAGTGGTAATATTGCTACAGTGAGAACAATAATCCCCATGCCTCCTATCCATTGCGTGAGACTCCGCCATAAAAGTAATAGTTGAGGAACAGACTCAATATCTTCAAGCACAGTAGCACCAGTGGTAGTAAGACCTGATACCGTTTCAAAAAAAGCATCTACTGGATGATCAAAAACACCTGAAAAGTGATAAGGCATTGATGAAAATAAGGATACAAATATCCAACCCAGAGCTACTATGGCGAACCCTTCCTTTTTTCTGATGCTTTTATCC
>DATFJT010000375.1:0-4041 GCA_035269065.1 Saprospiraceae bacterium
CAGGTTTTCAGTGCTCCTTGAATGGGGAACTCCACGGCGATCTCATCGCGATCGTGGAACTCAAATGCGCGTTGACCATCTTGATAATGAAGGATACCCTCATTTTTGATCCAGCCTTCGAGCGCAGCAAAATAAACGGCACAGCGAGCGCCGTTTCCACAAAAACTGGCTTCTCCTCCATCGGCATTGAAATAGCGCATGACGATATCACCGCTTTCCTTGGGGCTCACCTCGATTATTCCGTCTGCTCCCACTCCCGTTCGACGCATGCACAGCTCCTCCAACTTCTCCTTAGACCATGTTGCCGGCAAATTCCTGGTGACGATAAAGTCATTCCCGGCCCCATGCATTTTTCTAAACCTCATAATTAGAACATACTACCGTTGAATTCATAAATAAGAATGTCAAAACATATAATCTTTTGCGAATGAACAACTGTTAACAGTAAGTCGTCTTATCGTGCAACTATCCAAGGTCCGATAGGCGTTTTAACTAAAATTATGTGGCCATGACATTCAAAAAAATTCTTCTGACAGCAAGTATAAGCGTTTTTCTTACATTACTTGTCAGCCACTTTGTACAATTGCACAATACACGAGTGGTCATTCGGGAAGTGGCGGTTCCTTCTTTTGTCAATAACAACCGCACGACGCTCAACCCGGCGCAGAGTAAGGGCTGGTCCAACACGGCCCCGCTTAATTTCACCAATGCAGCTTCCGTGGCCACCAGATCTGTGGTGAATATTCATGCACACGAAGGCGAGGATTACTCATTATTCGGTAAAGAGCGCTACGAGCGCAGCAGCGGAAGTGGAGTCATCATAGACCGCCAGGGGTATCTTGTCACAAACAGGCATGTCATTGAGGATATGAGTCATATTGAAGTGACGCTATTCGACAAGTCAGTTTATCCGGCCATTTTGTTGGGTATTGATGCGGCTACAGATTTGGCGGTATTAAAAATAGAAGGCGGCAATTTCGATTATCTGGAGTTTGGTGATTCCGATCAGACTCAGATTGGAGAATGGGTGCTGGCCGTAGGAAACCCTTTCAGCTTGAACAGTACCGTGACGGCAGGCATTGTGAGTGCCAAGGGCAGAAGTATCAATATTTTTGATGACCCGGCAGCCATTGAATCTTTCATTCAAACCGATGCAGCCGTGAATGCCGGTAATAGCGGTGGTGCACTGGTCAATACAAAAGGGGAGTTGGTCGGAATAAATACCGCTATTCTGACCAAGTCAGGTCGCTATGAGGGGTACAGTTTTGCTATTCCGTCTGGTCTGGTAGAGAAAATCAGCCGGGACATCATCGATTTTGGTGCTGTGCAACGCGCATTTCTAGGTGTCGGAATAGAAGAGTTAAGCCTCAAGAGCGCTACACAAATGGGATTGGATCACGCCCATGGCATTCTCATCACACAAGTAGAAAGAGGAAGTGCTGCCGACGATGCAGGGCTTTTACCGGGCGATATCCTGTTCGAACTCAACAAGCAACCCATCAATGAAATTGCCATGCTCAAAGAGCGGATCGCCCTCAAGAGCCCCGGGGAGGAAGTCGAACTCAGTATTCTGCGCGATAAGGAAAAAGTGACAGTCAACACGATGCTCAAAAATGTCAACAATGACACCAGCTTCATCATGGCACCGAGAAATATTTTGCTTTCTGAGCTGGGAGTGGAATTACGGGATTTTTCACTTCAGGAAAAAGAGGCTCTGCAAATGCGGGGTGCCCTGATCAACAAAGTAGCCGAGAATGGTTGGGCCGCCTCTGCAGGTATGGAGAAAGACTTTCTCATAGAGTATTGCAATGATGTGCGTGTACAGAACAGCAACCAGCTTTTTGAATTGCTTGAAGATATACAAGGTGATATTCTCCTTCAGGGGCGTTACTTGCAAGAAGATCGCGAGCGGGAGTTTGTGTTGGTACGGTAGAGTATGGAGTGTTTAGTTTTGAGGAGTGAGTATTGAGTTTTGAGAAAAAGGGCCAGGAATACCTAGACTTAATCCTGGCATCTAATGGATAGCAAAGCGCATCAGTCCCGGGCCATCCGGGATGTCACTTTGGTGTCATGATGTATATTCTATTCTTTAAATAGTTAATGATTGAAAGCCTGGCGTCTCATGGAGGGATGAAATACGTGGGCTTATTTTACCACTCAGACGGATAGACACGAATATTGGTGATGGATTCATCTGTTTTTGCCAGCCTTCGCGTTTCAGGCTTGATACCCAGTAAATGAAATCAAGCTCAAGCCATTAGAAATTTCTTCTATGGGTTGATACAAATTTTAGTCATCATTGAAAAGGCCAGTAGTTCAAAGCATCTTAGTGCTTTAACTTCTTAGTGTTAAAATGCACATTTCAAATCATCGATTTTTCGAATCATCAAATTCACATTATTCAACTTTCCCCTCCACATCCTTCTTTGCCTGCAGGAGATTGGCCAGTTTGGTCTCGCCATCGGCTTTCTTCTGCCGTTCTTTTTCTACAACAGCCTCAGGAGCGTTGTTGACAAATCGTTCGTTTGAGAGTTTTTTCTCAACGGACTTCAAAAAGCCCTGGTAGTACTCGATGTCTTTCTCAATCTTGGCTAATTCCTCTGCCCAGTCGACCTCCTGCTCTACGGCTACATAAAACTTATCCACCCCGCTGATGAAATCAATGAGGTTCTTATCCGTATCAGATTTCGTATCGACAGATCCGAGCACCGCCATTTTCTTTAAAAGGTCCATGAGGGCCTGGTCATTGGTCAGTTGACTGTAGAAATTTCCTTCCTCGGCATAAAGCTCAAGCGCTTCACTTTTCTTCAGCCCGAATTGCTGACGAATGTCGCGGACTTTGGATACCAATTCTTTCAGCGACTCTATTTGTTTGAGCACTTTATCCTGCACTTTCCCTTTTTCGGGCCATTCCGCTACAATGATGTCTTCACCGGTAGACCGCTCTTTTAGTGCGTGCCAGATTTCTTCTGTCACAAATGGCATCACGGGGTGCAGTACAATCATTTGCTTTTCGAACAATTCGATCGCGGCTTGTTTTGTCGCCGGGTGAATGGCCTCACCGTAGGCAGGCTTGATCATTTCCAGGAACCACGAGCAGAAGTTGTTCCAGATAAAATTGTACAAGTCCATGACCACTTCAGACAAGCGGTAATTGTTGTAGGATTTGTCCAATTGTTCCAGGAGCGCATAGAACGCATGGTGCATCCAGTCAATGGCCAGTTGGTCAGCGGCAGGCTGTGGGTCATCTGCCGGGAGTTGTTCCCAGCCCTCGATGAGCCTGAGGGCATTCCACATCTTATTGGAGAAGTTCAATCCCTGGTCGCAGAGTTTGCTCTCATTGAGTACCTGTCCGGTTTTAGGGTCAATGGGCGCATCAAAAATGATATCATTCCCCGCAGAAGCACTGCTCAGCATACCGAAACGAACGCCGTCAGCCCCATACTTGTCCAATAGCACCAGGGCATCCGGTGAGTTCCCGAGCGACTTGCTCATTTTCCTGCGCTTGTTGTCGCGCACCATGCCGGTAAAGTAGACGTGGTTGAAGGGTTGTTTGCCTGTTTTCTCCATATGTTCTGTGCCCAGCAGATCCTCAGACCAGGTGTATCCGGCCATGATCATTCTGGCGACCCAGAGGTAGATGATGTCCCAGGCGGTCACGAGCACCTGCGTAGGGTAGTAGTAGCGCAATTCCTCCTGTCCCTGGAATCCGTGGAATACAGAAATCGGCCACAACCAGGAGCTGAACCAGGTGTCCAGCACATCTTCATCTTGCTTCAGGTCTTCCAGTCGTATGTCGGCACCGAGTTTTTCCCTTGCCTGTGCCAGGGCTTCCTCCTCCGTGGCAGCCACAAACACTTCCTCGCCGTGGTACCAGGCCGGGATGCGCTGGCCCCACCACAATTGCCTGGAGATGCACCAATCGCGTACGTTTTCTTCCTTGAGCCAGTTCTCATACATATTGATGAAGTGCGGGGGAAAGAAGTCCACCTCGCCACTCTTGACTGCCTCTAGGGCCTCGGCAGCAAAGGCATCCATTTT
>DATFJT010000376.1:0-4163 GCA_035269065.1 Saprospiraceae bacterium
TCGATGCCGACTACCACCACAGTGTCACGCAGTACACAGTTATCCATTTCCACTGACAGGTAATATACCCCGGGCTGCTCCACCATCAAAACGCTATCTCTCCAAATGGTATTGTCTTGCGCATCGGTCCAGGATATCTGACCATCTCTAAAGGCGCCGTTCAACTCCAGTCCTCTGTCAGCGCAAAACAAAGCGGAGTCCGGCAAAGGATCAAAAGCCACTACAGCTATATCATCAAAGTAATAAAACGCACCGGGATTGGCTAATCGTTGTGAGGAAGGTCCCTCATCAATTAGGGTGTTTTCCTGCAATTGAAAATTGCCAACAATGACACATTCCTCATTACCTGTGGCTCGATAGCACCCTGATATACGTGTCCAGTTCATCGTATCCCTTATGATCTGCCCACGGTTTTCTATCGCAGGTGTGAGTTGATTGAGAACACCATTTTCATTAGGGAAATCGTAATACAGGGTATCACTAAATGCCAGGCCGATGGCATCAATGAAGACCCACATCTCTCTTTCTATGGAAAGGGCTGTTTCATCCGGTACAGTATACAATTCTATGTAATACATACTCCCCTGCTTGAGCGGCGCCCGTAACTCAGCTCCAAAATAAGAATGCTCTCCATGGCCGTCTTCATTGTAAACATCTGACTGCACCATCCCCCCCCCCGTGCGTGGCCATTGATAACTGTCAAAATTGTGCCCTGCATAGGGCACCCGACTGATCGGATTGGTAGAGCAAGCATTCAGGTAGGCAGGATAAGCTCTGGTAGGTGTCACCTTGTGCCATCCTATGAGTTGAGGCATTTGGAAAGCCCCATCCGGGCATTTTTCGTATTCTTCAAAACTGTAATTGGGGACCAAATTGGTCTGGGCTACAGAAGATGCAATGCAAATAATGAAACTAAGATAAACTGAAATGTGTTGGATTGCCGGCATATCCATTTACATTTTATATTAAGGACGCTTGGACTCATCACATTATTACATTCCCTATCTATTTTTTGAGGATTGGTTTCGCCCCTCTGGGGCTTGTGAAGATTTTGAATTCCTTGGCTACAAAATTTTCGCTCCTATGGGGCTGGTTTAAGTATGTTCTTTTTGTCGATCGCTGTTGTCCTTTTTTATTTCGGCTTAGACAAATTAATACAGGTTGACAACTGATATACTTCCGTAGATGCAATCTACGGAAAACGGTGGGGGATACAATCTAAGGACAACGCAGGTAGCTCTGGAGGAGCGGCACATTTGTAGAAATGATCAATGCCCGGGGTCGGACAAGCGCCGTAGGTGCGACAGCTTTCCTCAGAATTGTCAATACAGTTGATATACGTCCGTAGATGCAATCTACGGACAACTGTGGGGGATACAATCTACGGAAATCACGGTTAGCTCCATAGGAGCGGCACATTTGTAGAAATAATCAATGCCCGGGGTCAGACAAGCGCCTTAGGTGCGACACCTTTCCTCAGAATTGTCAATGGAGTTGATATGCGTCCGGAGATGCAATATACGGACAACGGGAAATCTACAGACAACTGGGAGCTTGTCATATTCTTATTCCTTCATCTCTGCCACAAAATTGTCCAGCCATTTCGCCTTTTCTTTGAGGCGGTACTGCATCACCCACCGAGGATGGGGCAGCACGACGATTTCATCGAAAAATCCCTCTTCCTCATTCAATGCTTTGAAGTACTTGTAATTCTTGCCCTTACCCCAAAGAATGACCTTGTCTCTGCGTACTGGCCAATCCAATTGCCGCCACATTTGCCGCACAATCCAGGGTTTCCAGCTTTCAAACAATGCCTGATCATCGTAATAATTGAGGTTTTTTCCGTCGCGAACATAGCCGAGTGGAGATACAGAACTGATGTAAAACTGCCCATAAAAAGCTTTCACGCCACCCATTTGCTCTATCAATTCGTAAACAAAGACAGAGGACAACTCTCTTCCACCCTGCAGGGCGTGTGTAATGCCACACTCATCCCTTAGCCTCAAGGGATCAGTAAACGGAATGGCTGTGACTCCGGCACCGAAGCGACCGGGATTGATGCCCAGGATCATGGTCCGCTTGTCCTGGCCCTGGTAGAATTTCTCATAAAAAGCCGCCATCACAGATTGCACCTGCTTATCACTGTAGGGATACAACACCTCGAAGTCGGTCTCTTTTGGATGTTGCTGCAAGTCTTGATAGAAATCCAGTATTTTCTCACTCCACGAAGTCATGGTATTCGATTTCTTATTATATTCAATCAAAGAAAAACAAATCATTTGAGAGTCTTACGAAATATTTTGATCAATGGATTGATGGTCTACTTCATCGCCTGGCTGTTCAGTGGCATATACGTAACGAGCGTTTTGACTGCCATCTTCACCGGTTTGGTGCTGGGTATTCTCAACTGGACCATCAAACCGGTATTGGTTATTCTCACATTGCCCATTACGATATTGACCCTGGGTTTATTCTATCTCATTGTCAATGGCCTGATTGTCCTATTAACAGATGCACTTATTTCCGGATTTGAGGTACACGGTTTGGGATGGGCTATTCTTTTCTCCATCTGCATGACCATTCTCAACCTGATTATTGGTTATGATCAAATTGAAGTAGAACAAAGACAGTATTGATCATATCCTTATTTTTTAAAGATCAGGCAACGCTATCCAAACATAAGGTATCTAAAAGGCAAATTCATAAATATTTATTGTCATGAATGGCCTAAAAACAGTCAGTCTTTTGGGGTGGATATTCTTTGCCCTTACTATTTCAGCTCAATCCGGTCCTTGTTGCGGAAGTATCCTCATGGAGGAAAACGAAGAGGTGCAACAGCTGCTATCTTCAAATCAGGCGGGATACACGATAAATTGCATGAACAATGTAGCAGAAGGCTCGTGGTTCAATTTTGTAGGAAATGGTCGTCCATTAGATGTCAATGTAAGATGGACAGGTAGTACAGAATTGGCCATAGAAATATACAGGGGACCATGCGAAGCATTGGATCAGGTCTTTTGCACCCTTTTACAACAACCTAACGACAGTCTCCTCAGAAGCATTGCACCGATGACGGAGCACGAGCTTTATTATGTTTTTATCGGAGCAGAGACGCCTGGCGTTAGTATTGATTATTCAATCGTTGATGGAATTGATGAGGCGGACGGCACCGTTACGCAAAGCATTGACATATCCAACAACCCCATTCAATACCCGGCCGACTTTCGCTGGAACAAAGAAAGTGACCTTAATTGGCGTACCAATCAGGACATTCAGGCCGATACAGACGAAGAAATATACCTTGAGGTAATCAATCCTCAATCAAATCACAGCTACGAATTAGAAATTGAACCGACACCCACTTTTTTGTATCAGCAGGATACGTCCTTCGGCTTTCTATACCCCAATGAATTGTCCGGAAGGTTTAGAATGATAGGCAACATCCTGTCCATCGAAAAGGAATGCCAACTTTTCGGTATGGATACCCTCTGTAGACAAAAAGGATGCTCCGAAATTGATACCAATGATATAGAGATACCCTGGTACAATATTGATATTCGGGACGGAGGGAATATCGTTTTCGATGAAACCTGGCATATCCAATGTGAACCAGATGTTTTCCTTGATAATTTTGCACCTTTCGGAAATCCTGCTGATTTCTACCATAGTCAAGACGACGCTATGGCACAAAATAATCCTATAGACAATCGCTTTTATTATTTGATTCCTGGTGAGAATTATTTCTACATGAGGCACGAGGAGGGAAGCCAAATAGTGATTACCACCCTAATCATCAGTTTCGAAGAAGTATGGCTCGATCCAATAGCCCCAATTGTAGTGTGTGAGGAGGAAATCGATTTGTGCGACTATGCCCAGGTATTCGATCCTCCTCTTTCTCCTGACCCAGCATCCATGGGCTGGGACGTGGAGTTTTTTGATGCCCCGGTTCACTCGGGGGGATCACCAATATGTCTATTCGATCTGCCTACTGAAGGAAGCCATACTGCCTATATCCGTGTTACCTCCCCACTGGGATGTAATTTCGATGACAGTTTTGAGATCACCAGAAGACCTAAGGCCAGGTTTGACGTAGAATTAAGAAGCCCTCATTGCCAGGGCGATCCCCTGATCATGAATATCAACTTTGAGGGTATCCCTCCCTT
>DATFJT010000377.1:0-3077 GCA_035269065.1 Saprospiraceae bacterium
AACCCTGCGTATATCAACAGATTTTGAAAAAGGAAGCGGTCAGATTGAGGTAATTGCTGAGAATAAAGAACAAGCGGAAAGGATTAAGGAGAAAATGCCTCAAAAGGTTTCTGAGGCCTTGAGATTTAAAGGAACCAGAGAGGGCTTTGAAACAGAAAATGTACCTAACAGTGAGATTACCGATGAACCGGTTTTAGAAGGTCAGCTAAATAAAACTGAAGATCAGCCCGTGGATGAATACGCCAAAGAAGTTGCTGCGAAAAGCACCAAAACAAAAGAGGTGAAGGGAGGCGATGGTAAGACTCGTTATGTCGTATATGTAGATTTTCAGCTTTCGGATGACCATATGCAAAAAAGAGCAGAAAAGGTTGAGGATTTTATTTACAAGTTCTCAAGTAAACATGATATTGATCCGGCTCTTGTATTCGCAATAATTCATGTCGAGTCTCATTTCAATCCTACTGCCGCTTCATATGCCAATGCGTATGGATTGATGCAGCTGGTACCAACAACGGGAGGGCGCGATGCCTATCGAAGAATTTTTAATGAAGATGGTATTCCTACCAAAGAATTTTTATTCCAACCGGATAATAATATTCAGATGGGGACGACTTTTATGGATATCATGGACTCTAATTATTTTGATCGTGCTGAAGATGATTTAACCCGGGAGTATTTGATTATTTGTGCCTACAACACGGGTGCTGGTAATGTAGCTGTAGCTTATACAGGGGACACTAATTTGTCAAAAGCGTTTTCAAAAATTAACAGTATGTCCCCGGAAGAAAACTATAAACACTTGCGGCAAAACTTGGAATATGCTGAAGCCAGAAATTACCTCAAGAAGGTCACGACCCAACGAGATAGATACAACAAGTGGAAACGACAAGTAGAGTAAGAATAGAAGTAATTTGAATTCGTTTTGAACCCCAGGCTATAACCTTTATTTATTTGTTGCTATGTTGGGGTATTATGAATTTCCCAAGAATAGTCTTTCCATTTTCTTGTTAAGAAAGAAATACAAGTAGCAATGCTGATCAGGCAAAACAATCCACAGGAAATCTAATCAGGTTGGGAAGCAGGTCCATAAAAGTTAATCGATTTTAAACAATCCTCGTCATTACAGATTATGCAAGAAAAAATTACCGGTGTTGTTATTTGGACTATTTTGCATTAACTATATCACTTGAAATTTAAAATGCCCTAAATTCAACATTTTGGATACTATTTTAACAGATAAAGAAAAGCAGTCTTGGCAAGAGGGTCACCAATATGGGGCTTATAACTTTATGGGGTCTCAGTATACTGATGAGGGAGTGTATTTCGCTGTCTGGGCGCCAAATGCCTATAGTGTGAGTGTGGTTGGTGAGTTTAATAACTGGGATGGCAGAAAAAATCCCATGGAAAAGGATGAAAATACAGGTATTTGGACGGCCTTTATTCCCGATATTGAACATTGGGCTCTGTATAAGTACGAATTGAAAACAGCTAAAGACGCTCCCCCCTTTCTAAAATCAGATCCTTATGCTTATGCCATGGAGGTACGTCCTAAAACGGCTTCACTGGTCTACAATCTGTCAGATTATGAATGGGATGATGGGGAGTGGATTGAACAACGAGAACAGCACCAATCATTTCAGCAACCCATCTCTATATATGAAGTACATTTGGCATCATGGAAAAGAAAGGGAGAAAATAATGATGAATACTTGAGCTATCGGGAGCTGGCGCACGATCTGATTCCCTACGTAAAGGATTCCGGGTTTACGCATATTGAGTTAATGCCTATCGCCGAACATCCCTATGATCCATCATGGGGATATCAAATTACGGGCTATTTTGCTCCGACAAGTCGCCTGGGAGATCCCAAAGATTTTATGTACTTCGTAAATGAATGTCATAAAAACGGGATCGGGGTGATAATGGACTGGGTACCCGGACATTTTCCAAAGGATGAGCAAGGGTTGCAAATGTTTGACAGCACTCCCTTGTATGAATATGAAGATCCAAAGAAAAGAGAGCAAAAAGACTGGGGTACGTACATTTTCGATTATGGTAAGGAAGGGGTGCGAAACTTCTTATTATCAAATGCACACTATTGGTGCAATAAATTCCATATCGATGGCTTGCGTGTAGATGCAGTAGCTTCGATGTTGTACCTGGATTATTCTAAAGAGCCTGGTGAATGGACGCCCAATAAGCACGGAGGTAATGAGCATTTGGAGGCTATTCGGTTTTTGAAGGATTTTAATACCATGATTCATCGGGAGTTTCCCGGAATATTAACATTTGCTGAGGAATCTACCTCTTGGCCCGGAGTCACAACACCTGTACATAATGATGGGCTTGGCTTTGATTACAAGTGGAATATGGGGTGGATGAATGATACACTAGAGTATATTCGGAAGAGTCCGGAAGAACGTGAGAACGATCCCAATAAGATCACCTTTCCGATGATGTATAACTATTCGGAAAATTTTATTCTTCCATTTTCACATGATGAGGTAGTACATCTTAAAAAACCCCTTGTTTGGAAAAGTACAGGTAATGAAAGTGAACAGTTTTCCAATCTTCGCTTATTGTTCACATACTATTTTGGTCACCCCGGGAAAAAGTTAATGTTTATGGGAGGCGAATTTGCAGAGACAAGTGAGTGGGCCGAGGATCGAGCATTGCACTGGCATTTATTGGACTATAAACGACACCAGGGAATTAAAAAATTGGTCGATGATTTAAACCGCCTGTATTCACAAGAAGAATCGCTTTACCAGATGGACAAAGATCCCAATGGTTTTGAATGGATAGCCTTGGGTAAAGAACAACCCTCAGTATTCTCATTTTTAAGAAAGGCTGAGAATCCGGCTAATCACCTGTTGTTTATCTTGAATTTTTCTGATCGACATGTATCTGATTATTCGGTCGGACCTTTTGAAGGAGAGCAATATCGCATAGTTTTCAATAGCGAGTCTGAATACTACGGAGGTACTAATAAGGGTGGCCATTATGGGTTAGGAGAAGAACAGCATGTTTGGATGGAACCTTATTCGGCATTGGTGTTAAAACCTGAGAGTGAACTT
>DATFJT010000378.1:0-5614 GCA_035269065.1 Saprospiraceae bacterium
AATAGATGATACACCACAACGAAAAAAGTAAAGGTGGCCACCGTGTTGAAGGCATTGAAAATGAAAAAAGTAGCAATGCACAGCTTTCTAAAGGGTTTGATCTTGAGCGCTTCTTTAAATCCAAGGATAATTTCATTGAAACTTCCCTTAATGTTCTTCAGGGTCATTTCAGAATAGTTCTTCTCCAGTGTTGACTCACTGTTTATGAATATAGCAGGTACCATGGCAATCAACATCAAAAAGATACCTACCCAAATAGCCAATGTCCTTGTAGCTACTTCTGCCGAGGCAAACATCCCTTCAGGGCCGTTGTCATACATAATCACCCAGAACCAGGGGGCGATGACCCATGCCCATTGTCCAATCCATTGAGCAGTAGCCATAATATCTGTTCGCTCATGAAAATCATCGCTCATTTCATACCCCATTGCGACATAGGGAACACTGAATACGGTGAGCCCGAGGTAAAACAGGAATGACCATAGCATGAAGTAAATGAAGTTGTACTGTATGCCATTTACTGCGTAAAGTTGCCACATCATGATGAATGACACGCCCATGACCAAAGCCCCGACAAAAACATATTGACGTCTTCTCCCCCACTTTGACCTGGTATTGTCGGATATAAAACCCATAATCGGGTCCGTGAATGAGTCAAAAATCCGCGGAAAAAAATAAATCACACCCCACATCCAGCCGGGGAAGCCCAAATTCTGTACTAAAACCACCATAAAGATTCCCAGAACAGCCGGAAACATTTGATTGGCCAGCATGCCAAAGCCAAAGGCCACTTTCTGCCCCATAGACACGCGATTTACAGCCGTTTCACTCATAGCTTTGACTTTTGGTTTGATTTAGAAGAAGAACCCTTATTTCCTATTAGTACTGTTTGCAGCGCTTTGGCATCAATGGTAAAATGCCATTCAAGATCGTCCGTCGTCAGACCTATTCTTTTCCTTTGATCAGTGGGATTGAATACGATCACAACCAAACTTTCATCCACATTTTTCGCCGCCGTGACCAAGAGCACCTGATCAGAAGATTTTGCACTCAAACGACGTGCACCCGGCCTGATGAATTTACTGAAATGCTGCATCACGTAGAACAGGGGGGTATAGTAGATCTCATCCTCGGATGTATCGACAATGACCGGCGCCACGCACCAATTTTCAAACCAATTGGGGCCTCCCTGTCTATTGAGCACCATATTCCAGTCGACCCATCCGTCTACTCCATGATTCAGACACCCTATAATGTCCCTGGCATAACGATAGGCAGGAATATAGCGAGGATGAAGGTGCTTCAATTCTTCCGGAGCCCACTCAAAGCCCCAGTCAGTGGCATTCTTATTCCAATACCAGTCATCATTCTTCCATGCCGGCACTTCCGCATCAACGCAGGCTTCCGTTTGGATAAGATGCTTATCGGGCGCCTTGGTATTAGCGTAATCCAATTCCTCTTCAAAAACCTTATAGGTGCTTGCATACCAATGAATAGCCGTACCATCCAAATACCTGGCAGTTGCAGAGTCTTTGTACATTACATCCACCCAATGCTTCAATTCATCCCGGTTTTGATCGTACCCCAGGATTTTAATTCTATCCAATCCTTCCTGAGCTAAAACGGGCCCCAAATGAAACTGCACAAAATCAGTCATCTCCTGGGCAGAAAAGTGCATACTTTCCCAATTATTTCCGTTTCCCAGAGGTTCATTTTCTACTGTGATTCCCCATATTGGAATACCTCTTTTCTCATATTCTCTGATATACTTTGCGAAATAGAGTGCCCATGTTTTGCGGTACTCAGGAAGCAACTGCCCCCCTACCCAACTATTGTTGTCTTTCATCCAGGGCGGAGCAGTCCAGGGAGAAGAAATGATATGAAAACCGTCTTCAGACAGGTCCATCGCCTGTTTCATCATTGGGATTAAATATTTCTCATCATGAGAAATATCAAAATGCTGCAGCAAGGTATCTCCCGGGACATTGGCGTAGGCGTATTGACCGAGTGCAAAGTCACAAGAATTGATGTGTGTTCGCGTCAGGGAGTACCTGGATCCGGATGAACCGAAATAAGCTTCCAATAACTCTTTTCTTTTGGCCGCCGATAATTCGGACAGCAGGTAGGCACTTGCTTCGGTAAAAGATCCCCCAAACCCTGTGATTGTCTGAAATTCCTTATCCGTATCTATTTTTATTCTTAGCTCGTCATTTGTTGTCTCCGGGTTTGATTTTGAGGTTTCCAGCAATTTCATTTGATTACCCGCGGCAGATGTCTCATAAATTTCTATTGGAGTTTCAGGCTCCTGGCAAGCCAGAAGTAATCCACAGATTGATATGAGGCCGAATGCGCGCATTTTATTCCTTTGTCATTTCTGTTTGTTGAGTACTCCTTATTGGCGGCATAATTGCAGTAGCAAATAAGCTATCCATGCGCCCGTCATAGGTCTTTTCTATAGGACGTCCACCTCGTGATAACTGCTTAAAAGCACCCTGGTCTACATATCGCCAAAGCGGGTATTTTGCCTGACCATGAACCGTAAAAAGACCGAAGTGATTTTCAGAACCTCCAGGATTCATCCGATCTTTCCAGGTTTCGTCAAAGGCCTCGAAATAGAAGCAGCTTATCTCGTCCTGATCTGTCCACTGACGAATGAGATTGTAATACAGTCCGAGTTTATATTCGTCACATGCTCCCGAACCCTTAGCGCCATAGTGCCCGTTCGAAGCACTTGCCCAGCCTGTCTCACCAATGTGTACCGGCTTTTCCACCCCTAAATTTCTCATATAGTCTACCACGGAATAATACTGCATCTGAGCATATTCCAATGCCCGTTGCATACAGGAGTCAATTTGTTGTTTTGGCGGAAGATCCTGCTCAGCGGCTTTTACTCCCCAAAAGTCAGGGTTGTAATGCGTATCATGCATGGGATAAGTATGCAGGGAAATAAAATCAACTTCATTTATCAGGGAATCCAGCTCCGGAAGATGATATTCGGAACCGCCGCCTCCCCAGGAGGCAAAATTATCCGAGCTGGTGATCCAAAGGTCAGGAGAGAGGACGCCTTCACGCTTCTTTTCCTGCAAGTATCGAACCCATTTCAATATAAATTTGGGATGCACATAATAGGAACTCGCCCAATGCACCATGGCCTCATTGCCAACGGCTATTGTTTTCACAATATCATCGTATTCCCTGGCAAGCTGTATAGCCCTTGATATTTCAGCGGCATTCTCAGGGCTTTCTTTTTCATGATCGGGAGGCAAGTCTGTCCATGCATGCTCACAATCGATCCAGGCTCCGAGCATCACATACATGTCAAAACCGGGTTTTTCCTTTTTGAGTTCTCTGATTGCCTTTAGCACATTTCCAGCATGAGGACGTGTGACATTGTAAGTTCTTAGCAGACGAATATCAGCAGCATGCAAAATTCGCATATCCGCCTTGAGCTCATCAAGTGTCGGTTGTGTGTCACGACTCATATGTCTGTAGCCCCCGTAACTTATGGCCCTCATTTCAGGATTGCCTAATATACCTGCCGCTGATATCTCTTTAGCACCGCCCTGATCCTGTTTTTGACTACATGAAAGAAGCCAAATAAACGCCAGAAGGGTCAAGAAATATTTATAGCGGAGAGCTGTCATTTCAAATAGCTTTGCGGGACATGAACAATCAATTGCTTAATTTGACCTGTGCGTTGAAAAATTTGCCTGCTGGTCTCCTGATCTAACTCAAGCCGATGAATGCGCTTTTTCTCGTCCTTCGTATATACCTCAATTAGGGGCAGCTCATCTATCACATAAATAACAGGCACCTGGCAATAGGTAAATGCAAGAGAAGATTCTTTTAAAGGTACAGTCTGCTGTATTCCCTCAAGATCAAAATATTGAAAACTCGCGGGCTCTTTGACAAACTCCAATGCTTGTCTGAGAAGATAAGGATGAAACAGAATTTTACCTTGGTTCACGAAAACGCCCAACTCCCCAAAACGCGAAAGAATATCTTCTTTCACCTGACCTGTCATGCCAGGCTGCTGAACTCCTTTTCCTGCCGGTGTGTGAGAATAAGGATCTGTTGGGAAGGCGCCATAAAGCTGCGGAGATTTATGCACCCCTATACCCGCCTGAATCTCGTAGTAGTGATCCAAAAGGCCACCAATTGTTTCTGCTGCTGCATTCTCACGTATTGCGCTCAAGGCACTTTCCTGAGTAGCAAGCAACAACTTTGACACCATGTGCCAGTAAATAGATCCAAGTCCCTCATAACCAAAGAAAGTTCCCGATCTTCCGGTGAATGCCTTGTGATTGAATACCTCCTCAAAAATTGAAAGGATCAAACTTTCTTCCTGGTCCATAAGATCGCCATAGGTACCTCTGTCAAGCTGCTTCAATGAAGCACTGAGATCATTGGCATTTTTGAAATGACCATTGAAGTGGAAGCCTCCTCTTACATCTTTTACAATGATCTCTATATTGCCATCCCAAACCAGATTCTGTAACAACTCAGACTTCAGTACGAGGTTTTTTGGGATATTATTTCGCTCCAGGAAACCACTTATTTTCTTATTGGGATACAGCATGTAGCTGTATTGATCCGGCCTGAACAATTCGCTATTCTTCATGGCATCCAGATCTTTAAGAGCCTCCTCCGGGGTTAAAAAACCTGAGCTCAATACCGCCACTTGTCCTTCAAGCATTATCTCAAGATGGGATACCTCTACTGATTTGGGATGAATGGTTATCAGATTGTAGGCATGATACATACCTGAACTCAGGCGATTGTTACGTATCGTTTCATCAATGACCTTTAGGGTGTTTCCAAGGAAATCAATCAGATTGAACAGGCCTATGCTGCGTCTTTTACCCCAAAATCCGGAATGGTAGATATGCTTGCGATAATCAGAAGCGACCGACCCCAATTGATCCATATATTTTCTACGTGCCTCGTCCGAACAGCTTTCTCCCCGATCGGCAGCCATCTTTTCAAAAACCTGGCGAATGCCGTGGTAATAGTCCACAAATTCTGCTGACACCTTGACTTCCTCAAAAGAGGCTGTTCCCAATATTTCCCTTAAGAATACCAGATACCTCCTCAGGTAATAAAGGGTGACCATGGATACCCCATTCCCTACCAGGGCATTATTGGCATCGTTCCATTCCGGGCGCTGTGTATTCAACCAAATACCGGCATCCGGCACAAAATTGGACAATTTAGTCAAGGCAGTGGCCAGTAGCTTTTCTACTAAATTGACATGTATGGTATGGCCGGACTCATCTTTGAGCAAAGCACCGTCTGCGCCCTGTTCTGATCGTCTTTGTCTTATTGTAGCGTCCCAGTCTTGATCAAAATCTATCGTATCCTTCGGATTCTCAACGGTTTCCTCATAAGGCTTAATCACATAAGGTACAGCTGCATAGACAAAGTACTCCTTATCAAAATAAGAAGCGAGTCTCCCCGGATAGGTGTGCTCTATTGCTTCCAGGAACTTTTGCAGATAAATAATCTGATGATCTCCCCAGTAACCAATGTAGGACCATGGATCATCGGGCTCTATGGTTTCCCAGTCAAAGCCATCTTTGAAGATGCGGTAGGGATTGTAACCATCAAATGTGGA
>DATFJT010000379.1:0-5468 GCA_035269065.1 Saprospiraceae bacterium
CAGTGCCATTGTGCATACTGTTATCATCCTTTTGGCCATTTTACCTTTATTAAAATACCCCGTGCCTCCTCCAGGTCAAGCGGGCGTATTGGTTTCTTTTGGTGAGCCTGATCGTGGAAAAGGCCAGGATATGCCAGCAACCCAGCAAGAAATACCTGAGGACAATACACAGGAAAAAACCGAAGAAGAAGTCGAAGAAGAATTACCTGAACCTGAACCGTTGGAAGAGCGTATTCCTGAAGAATCAGCCGCGGAGACTTCAAAAGAAGTTAAAACTTCGGAAAACTCAGATGCTGCCAGAATCGCTGAGCAGAAGAAAAAGGAGCAGGAAAGGCTTGAAGAGGAAGCCCGGAAGCGGGAAGAGCGTCAGAAAGAACTGGAAGAACAGCGTAAAAGAGATATTGAAAGAAAGAAGCGCGAAGAAGCCCAACGAAAAGCAGAAGAAAAAAAGAAGTACGAAGAAGCCAAAGAGCAGTACGGGGACCTATTTGGTAAAGGAAAAGGAGAAACTGACGAAGCGGGGAACCAGGGGGATCCGGGGGGTGATCCAAACAGTGACATTCTCGAAGGTACAAGCACCGGTACCGGCACCGTAGGTGGTGGGCTCGGAGACAGAGGGGTGGCAAGCAAACCCACAATTAAAGACAATTCACAAGACCGCGGTATTGTCGTAATTGAAATATGTGTCGACGGCTCAGGAAATGTCACCAGCGCAAAGTACACTCAAAAAGGATCCACTTCTGTTTCTGATAAATTGCGTAAAAATGCAATCGAGGCAGCTAAAAAGTTTAAATTTACTCCCAGTAATATTACGAGACAATGCGGTAATATCACTTTTGATTATCGCGTAAAGTAAAATTCCGTTGTAGCCATGATGGATTATCAACAGGCTGAAGCTTATCTCTTCAGTCAATTGCCTATGTATCAGAGAATTGGAAGCAAAGCCTGGAAGCCAGGTCTTGACAACATCCGTCTTTTGCTAGATGAGTTGGGCAATCCACAAGAGGGTCTGAGAATGATCCATATAGCAGGCACCAATGGTAAAGGTTCCGTTTGTCACATCCTAAGCGCTCTTCTACAGCAGCATGGTTGGAGGATCGGATTGTATAGCTCGCCTCACTACCAAAGCTACCGGGAACGCATCAAAATTAATTCCGAATTGATTGAGGAGGCGGTGATTGCAGATTATGTGCAGCGCTTAAAACCTTTGATTGAAAAGCATCAATTCTCATTTTTTGAAATCAGCGTGGCCATGTCACTATTGTATTTCAAAGAACAAAAGGTAGATTTGGCTATCATAGAAACAGGGATGGGAGGGAGACTTGATTCAACAAATATTATTTCTCCTATTGTTTGTGGTATTACCAACATCGGTATGGACCACACCGATGTGCTCGGGGATACATTGGAGCAAATTGCAGGAGAAAAAGCCGGCATCATCAAGGAATTTGTTCCTGTTGTGATAGGGGAAAAGCAAAAAGAGCTGAGCGCTGTTTTTAAGAATTATGCCAAGAAACAAAATGCCCCTCTGGTCTATGCCGATCAACTGGCGGAGGCCCAGGTTTTGGACGATGGATTTGTTCAGGTTTCTCTTCAGGGAGAAGAAGCGGTTGTAGATTATGGCCTGAAAGGCGCTTACCAGTTAAATAATTTGGTCACTGCTTTAGCGATTTATAGGGTGGTCTGTCTTGAATTAGATGAGCATTTACAATCGGCTACCTCTTTGAAAAAAGCGCTTTTGGAAGTGCGACAACTGACAGGCTTTATGGGGCGATTCCAAATGATGCCCGGTTCACCTGCAGTTCTTTTGGACAGTGCACATAATCCGGAAGGTTTTGAGTCGCTGTCAGAAGATCTTAAGCAAATGGATTACGGTCGTTTGCATATTGTTCTCGGAATGTCTGCGGGCAAGGATGTGCAATCCTGTTTAAGCTATTTACCGCGAAGTGCACAACTTTATGTCAGTGCTGCGAATGTCCCCAGGGCTATGCAAGCAAATGTCCTGAATGAAATTTTAATGGGTATGGAATTCCAATCTCATACCTTCCAAGATTTAAAAACTGCTTTAAAAGAAGCCCTTTCAAGCGCTTCAGATAAAGACCTGATATTGATTACCGGGAGTGTTTTCACTGTAGCGGAACTCTTAGATCAATTTCCTCAGGATGTCCTTAGAACGAGCACCAATTTGGCTGTTTAAGAATCACTGTTTTGGGCTTTATATTCCTCTAAGCTCATGCTTTTGTAAGCCCCTTCGACGACAAATTGAAGTTCTTTTAAAAATTCGTCCTTGCGTTTGTAACCAGGAGAAATCATGATCCGATCCTCATTCTCATCCAGAAATACGAAAGACGGATAGGAAAGTCTTCCGTTTAGTAGCGTGCCAGCTAATTCGTGGTACCCTCGTTTGCCTGCTGCAACAAATTTGAAATCCTTCCCATTATAATTGATCTCTTCCTTCTGTTCTGCGTCAAACTTAACAGGGTAGAAATGTTTGTTCATGTACTGCACCACCTCGGGCTCGGCAAAAGTGGAACGATCCATTCTTTTACACCAGCCACACCAGTCAGTATACATGTCTACAAAGATTTTCTTTTTATTTTCAGTTCTGGCAGATTCGACAGCTTCTGTCCAGTCGACCCATTTGATTTCTGTCGCGGATTCTTGCCCCTCATGAGCATTATTCTGACAAGAGGCAAAAAGAAGGACCAGGCTTAGAAAAAGTCCGGATAGTATGCTGTTTTTCATGTAATTGGTTTCTATTCTGCCGGGTAATGAATCATTTCAAGATTAAGCAACTGTTTCTCAGACACCTTGATGCCCGAAGAAATGCCCCAGAATCCACCAGATGCCTCAGCTACATGCTCGGCAAACGAGCGAAAGCTTTGCACCAGCTGAATGGCAAAATTTCTGTTTAATTTTGGAAGAATATCATTCAATTTTGACAACTCTTCTGTGATTTGCTGATTGCGTTCCTCTGTGTCGTCGCTGTATTTCTCTATGAATTGCTCGACCTTCACCTGGAAAGTTTCTCCTACCAATTTGTAATATTCTTTTAGCCCGGCCGGCAGTTTATAGGACCGAATTTCTGTGATTTTTTGCGCCCAACTTTTCTCGCGATCTTCGAATTCGCCGTCAGCACCTGCTATAAGGACTGTTATATGGGCTATGGCATCAATGACTTGCTCAGCTTCCGCTGGTTCTAACTTTCTCAGATGTTCAATCATCTTAAAAATTTTAAATTTGTTACCCGCGAAGATAGTGTTTCGGTTTCAGATTTTATAAAGCAAAATTGTTCCCTTGGCTAAAAAAAAGAGTAGTAAGAATAAAGTCACTCCTTTGATGAAACAGTACTTCGATGTGAAGTCCAAATACCCGGATGCTATATTGTTATTTCGGGTGGGTGATTTTTACGAAACTTTCGGGGAGGATGCAGTGAATGCTGCGGCTGTTCTGGGTATAGTCCTCACCAGCAGGAACAACGGCGGGAGTGATATAGAATTGGCGGGATTTCCTCATCACAGTGTCGACGTGTACTTGCCCAGGCTCGTCAAGGCCGGCTATCGCGTAGCTATTTGTGAGCAATTGGAGAAACCCAGTAAAGACAAGAAAATTGTTCGAAGAGGGGTAACCGAAATGGTGACTCCTGGCCTCGCTATGTCAGAACAATTGCTTGACCACAGGCAGAATAATTTCCTTTGTGCACTTTATAGGTACGCCAGGGGGCAGTGGGGCATTTGTCTCCTGGATATTTCTACGGGAGAATTTCTTGTAGCATCAGGGGATGAGCAGTACATGCAACAACTTGTTCAAAGCTTTCAACCGTCAGAGTTTTTGTTTGCCAGATCCCAGAAGGAGGTGTTCTTTGAGAAATTTGGGAAGGATCACTATGTCTTTGTGCTGGACGATTGGGCTTTTGCAGAGCAGAACAATGAAGAAAAATTGTTGCGCCATTTTAAGATCAAAAATCTTAAAGGTTTTGGCATTCATGACATGCCTGCGGTAATTATTAGTGCTGGTGCCATTCTGAATTACCTGGATACGACAGAAAACAGAAATATCGAACATATTTCCAGTATTCGAAAAATTGTCAGGGATCAGTACGTCTGGCTCGATGAATTCACCTTGAGTAATCTGGAATTACTGGAAGCTCAGCACACATCGGGACAGTCGCTCTATCAAATGATGGACCGAACGCTTAGCCCCATGGGCAGCCGGTTACTTAAAAAATGGATTAGTCTGCCGCTTATTGAACTGGATCGAATTGAGCGGAGACATGGCATGGTAGGCGAATTGATTGAAGACCAGAAGCTGAGAGAGGACTTGTCGCAATCCCTGAAGAAAACTGGAGACGTCGAACGCATGGTTTCTAAGGTTTCCATGCGAAAGATTAACCCACGGGAGATGGCTCAGCTGAAAAATGCACTAATTGAAATAGGAAAAGTGAAGTATCGCCTTCTTGAAGAGGAACAGAAGTATATATCTGCTGTTGCCGAGAAGGTAGTGACTTGTGAGCGTTTGGTAGAAAGAATAGAACAATCGTTGATAGAAGAGCCCCCTACCAATCTGAACAAAGGGGGAGTCATTCAATACGGTTGCCATGACGATCTGGATGAATACCGGGACCTCATTGCCAACAGTAAAGAAAGATTGCTCGCCCTGCAAGACAAGGAGGCTGCGGCTACAGGTATCGACAAATTGAAAGTAGGATTCAACAATGTGTTTGGATACTATTTTGAAGTAACGAATAAATACAAAGACAAGGGATTGGTTCCTGAGCATTGGGTCCGTAAGCAAACGCTTACTAATTCTGAACGATACATTAGTGAGGAACTCAAGGTACTGGAAGAGAAAATTCTCACAGCAGAAGAAAAGATTCTGGTGCTGGAGGAACGACTTTTTGAAGAATTGGTTTCTTATGCCCAGGACTACATCAAACCCATTCAGCTCAATGCCCAGTTGATTGCTCAGTTGGATTGTATTTATTGCTTTGCAATACTCGCGGAACAATACAACTATGTTCGTCCAGAGATGAAGGAAGGGCGGCAATTAATCATCAAGCAGGGTAGGCATCCGGTTATAGAAGCCCTCTTACCACCTGGCGAGTCATATGTACCTAATGACTTGTATTTGAGCTCTGAGGATCAGCAAATAATCATGATTACCGGTCCTAATATGTCCGGTAAGTCCGCTGTATTGCGGCAAACAGCACTAATTTGCATCCTGGCCCAAATGGGTTCTTTTGTCCCGGCTGAGTCAGCTGAACTGGGCTATATTGACAAGGTATTCACCAGGGTAGGGGCTAGTGACAATATTTCAAGTGGCGAATCAACTTTTATGGTTGAGATGAATGAAACCGCCAATATCATGAATAACTTGTCGCCACGCTCACTTATTCTTCTCGATGAGATCGGAAGAGGAACCAGTACCTACGACGGAATCAGTATTGCCTGGGCAATTGCTGAGTTTTT
>DATFJT010000380.1:0-4569 GCA_035269065.1 Saprospiraceae bacterium
GGCTTTCCCAAAATAAGGTGGTGTCCAAGGTGGCTACCGGAGAGGCTAAGCCAAACAATCAAATGAAGATAGATCAGGGGACAGAGAAGGTGTTTTTGGCACCCTTGTCTATCAGGAAGATACCAATGGTGGGTGAGAAGACGCACCAGGTACTCGGACACCTTGGAGTTAAACAAGTTCGTAAAGTACAGGAAATGCCCGTTGAAACCATGGAGCGCATATTCGGGAAGAACGGGAGAGCCATATGGAAGCGTGCCAATGGCATTGATAACAGCCCCGTTATACAATACCATGAAAGGAAATCGATATCCAATGAACGCACCTTTGGACGAGACACGACGGACATGAAAAAGTTGCGTACCATGATCAAGGCTATGGCAGAAAACCTCTGTTTTCAGTTGCGCCGAGGCAACAAACTCTGTTCTTCTATAGCAGTCAAGATCAGGTACTCTGATTTCAATACCTACTCTAAACAAGTGAAAATACCCTATACTTCAGCAGACCACCTGGTAATACCAGCGGTCATGGAGCTTTTTGAGAAATTGTACCACCGCAGGTTACTTGTGCGTCTCATCGGTGTGCGTCTCGGTGGGCTGGCCACAGGAAGCTATCAAATTAGCTTGTTTGAGGACACGCGCCGTACTGTTAATTTGTATCATACGATGGACGATATCAGGGAGCGATTTGGCAGTCGTGCTGTTGTGCGTGCTTCTACGCTGGGAGCCAAGACCATTGGCAGTATGATGAATCCCTTCAATGGCAAACCTCCAATTGTTCTCGCACATAGACATCAATAAGCCATGTACCTGAATTGTCATACACATTTCAGCCTGAGGTATGGCTGTTTTTCTGAAAAAGAGCTACTGGAAATGGCAGCCAAGGCAGGTTGTCGTTCCGTAGCGCTCACAGATATCAATAATACTTCTGCCTGCCTTAATTTTTTACGACTCGCTCCCCAATACGACATTCATCCGGTAATTGGTATTGACTTCAGGAACGCAGTGGATCAGCAGTTTGTCGGACTGGCCGTCGACAACAAAGGCTTTCTGGAGCTCAACCATTTTTTGTCGCACCATCTCCACTCGGACAAGGGTATTCCACGATATGCTCCTGAGATGGAGCACGCATTGATTGTTTATCCCTTGTCTAAGGTTTGTCAGTGGCCTGCATTCATACCAGCACCCCATGAGTTCATCGGTGTGGGGCCAGGAGATCTGTCTAAGATCAATGGCTCAGACTGTAAGCGATACAGGGATAAAATGGTGGTTTTGCATACGGTTAGCTTCAGACACAAGCGCGACTACAATCTTCACCGACTACTACGAGCCATAGATAACAATAGTTTACTTAGTAAATTATCCGCTTCGGAACATGCAGATGCGACAGATCAAATGATGCCTTTGCATGAATTGAAGCATCACTTTCGTCGGCATACAGATATCCTGCATCGCACCCAGCTTTTACTGGACAGCTGTAAAGTCACTTTTGATTTCTCAAAAAAGCGAAAGCCCCAGAACTTAACTACCTATGGAGAGAGCAAGGAAGAAGACTGCCAACTGATCAGACGGCTGTGCCGGCAGCAATTGACCTATCGCTACGACCGGGTGACGGATGAAATTAAAGAGCGGGTAAGAAAGGAGATTGATCTGATCGAACGCATGGATTTTGTTGCGTTTTTTCTCATCAACTGGGACATTGTGCAATTTGCCAAGCGAAAGGGCTATTTCCACGTGGGCCGGGGTAGTGGTGCCAATAGTATTGTGGCCTACCTCTTGGGCATTACTGATGTGGATCCCATGCAGCTAGACCTTTACTTCGAGCGGTTCATGAATCTTTACCGGACTACTCCACCCGACTTCGATATTGATTTCTCCTGGCGGGATCGTGAGGATGTGACACGATATATTTTTGAGCGATTTGGACAGAGAGGGCAGGCAGCGCTCCTCGCAACCTACAATACTTTTCGCCACAGTGCGGCAGTTCGTGAATTGGGTAAAGTATTCGGTCTTCCCAAACACGAAATTGACCGGCTCAGTGCAGGTAAATTTCAATACCGTAAGCTCGATGAGCTCTCGAGTCTTGTGGTTCGGTATGCAGATCATCTGAAGGACATGCCCAATTATCTCAGTGTGCATGCGGGAGGTATTCTTATTTCTGAGAAACCTATTCACTATTTTTCTGCCACCAATCTCCCCCCAAAGGGATTTCCTACTACCCAATTTGACATGATTGTGGCCGAGGATGTGGGGCTATATAAGTTTGATATCCTCGGACAGAGAGGTCTGGCCAAGATTAAGGATGCCGTACAGATCATCAAAAAAAATCAGCCTCGAGCCAAGCAGATAGACATTCACAATGTGCGCCCCTTTTATACCGATGACCATTTAAATAAATTGGTGCGCAAAGGGAATTGTATTGGCTGTTTCTACGTGGAGTCGCCTGCCATGCGTATGCTGCTGAGAAAATTAGAAGTGGATAATTATCTCGGACTCGTTGCTGCCAGCTCGATCATCCGGCCGGGGGTATCTAAGAGTGGAATGATGCGCGAGTACATCCGCAGACACAAGTTTCCAGAGGCCAGAAAGGAGGCCCATCCAGTACTTTGGGAATTGATGGAAGATACTTATGGGGTGATGGTTTACCAAGAGGATGTCATTAAAGTGGCGCACTATTTTGCCGGCCTAAGCTTGTCAGAGGCGGATGTTTTACGCAGGGGCATGAGCGGTAAGTATCGTTCTAGAGCAGAATTTCAAAAGGTGCAACAGAAGTTCTTTGAGAATTGCCTGATGAAGGGTTACGAGCCCTCCGTGATTAAAGAGGTATGGCGGCAGATTGAAAGCTTTGCCGGTTATGCCTTTGCTAAGGGGCATTCGGCGTCTTATGCGGTCGAGAGCTATCAGAGCCTTTTTCTGAAGGCCTATTATCCCCTGGAATATATGGTGGCTGTACTCAATAATGGCGGAGGTTTTTACAGCCGGGAGCTCTATATTCATGAGGCCCGCATGAAGGGGGCACAAATACACGCCCCCTGTGTCAACAAAAGTAGTTACCAGGTAGAAATTGAAGGACGTAACATTTACCTGGGGTTTGGAATGATTAAAGAATTCGAGCAGAAGCAGGCATTTCAAATTGTACAAGAGCGGAGTGATAATGGAGTTTTCATCAGCCTTGAAAACTTCCTAGAGCGCATTCCTATGAGCCTTGAGCAGATGGAATTGCTCGTGCGCGTCGATGCCTTCCGCTTCACAGGACAGGACAAACGTCAGTTACTTTGGCGCGTGTATTGTCACTGTCAGGCAAAGACCACAGTGGAAGAGCAACCCGGCTTGTTTGGTAGAAAGCTGGCACAGGTCGACGTCCCGGAGTTTAAGATTAGCCAGGAGGAGAATGCTTTTGATCAAATAGAATTGCTCGGTTTTCCCCTTTGCAGTCCTTTTGATTTGCTGAGTGCACCGATTCCTCCTGATTGTATCCTGGCAGCCCAAATGAAGCTGAACAAAAGTCGAATCGTACGCATGGCAGGGTATCTTGTCACCGTAAAGCGTACGCGAACTTCGGGAGGCAAGACCATGTTTTTCGGTACCTTCATTGACAGAGAAGGCCGCTGGGTAGATACGGTGCATTTTCCACCAGTTGCCAGTCGCCATCCATTCCGTGGACCAGGTATTTATGTGCTAAGGGGAAAGATTATGGAAGAGTTTGACTTTTTATCCCTGGAGGTTTATGGCATGGAGCGCTTGCCCTATATAGAGGATCCGAGGTATGCCCTTTAGTCAATCACGGTATCCATCTGTCCGGTTGCTC
This sequence comes from Saprospiraceae bacterium, assembly GCA_035269065.1. GTDB lineage: Bacteria > Bacteroidota > Bacteroidia > Chitinophagales > Saprospiraceae > DATFJT01. The sequence continues at coordinate 3,805 of DATFJT010000380.1, forward strand.
CAGTTGAATTTGTCCTGCGGGAATAGCGAATCGCCCTTTTTCGTCTAAAAGAAGAAGTCCGGGCAGAAATTTTACTCCGAAGGCATTCAACAAAGTCTCTCTCTCTGATTTTGGAACAAATAGGTTGATCCCGGGAGTTAAGTGTTTCTGACTCGCCTGTCTCCAGGCGGTTTCATTCTCATCCAGATTAAATAAGACCAATTGCAGGCGTTGACCATATAATTCATGTATTTCTCTGAGACGGCTCATTTTATCCAGACAAGGTCGGCACCAGCTGGCCCAAAAACCTATCAATACCGGTTTTGACAGGAAGTCCGAGTTATCAAACTCCTTTCCATTGTATGACTCTAAATGAAATTTGGGTGCGAGACGGCCAACTGTAAGGGGCATCAGCTCCTGCATCTTATGAAAGAGGCGCTGACCGTAGGCGGGAAAGCCAGTTTCGTTGAGAAAACTATAGTAGTAATCGATAAAATCAGGATTGGACCGCTCTTCCAGTTTTTTAATGAACAGCTCCGACAGGAACCAGGCTCTAATTTCTCCTTCCAGTAAGGAGTCTGCACGAGCAACCATATCTGTAAGATAGTCTTGGTTCGGGTCATTCGTCTCGTGTAAATAATTAATCCTGCCAAAGACGTACTTCCTGTAAAAGGGACTGGCAATACAAGGACCATTCAGTGGGATCAGTTCCAGGAAATTGAGAAAATTGTTTGAAAGCTCGTGGCGATGGAAGTAAGTGCTTCCATAGATCAACAGGTGATAAGC
>DATFJT010000381.1:0-6156 GCA_035269065.1 Saprospiraceae bacterium
GACAAGTCAGGATATTCTGTACCCAGGATATGGGCTCCGGTGAAGGTACCATCTCCTCCAATCACGACCAATTTGTCGATACCGGCCTCCTTCAATAGCTCATAGGCCTTTTTGCGCCCTTCTTTGGTCTTGAATTCCATACTCCGCGCTGAACCCAGAATGGTCCCGCCTCTGTGGATGATGTTCGACACAGAATTGGAGTCCATCTCAAACATGTCTCCATTGATCAATCCATCATAGCCCCTTCGAATTCCTATTGGTTGGTATTTGTAATACAAGGAGGCTCTTACACAGGCCCTGAGGCAGGCATTCATACCCGGGGCATCTCCTCCGGAAGTCAGTATGGCGATTTTCTTCATTATGCGTTGTATCTGCGACTGACCAATTTGAGGAATATTTTGGCCTTTTTCAGTTTTCCTTCTTCATGCCATTCGTATTGAGGCACAATTTCTTTGGATAAAAAGGCTTTGGCATCTTCAAAATTATTCATCTGATTCAGGGCTTTCACAGTTTTATCAAATGCCATGGCATTGCCTCCGAATAATTCGTTGATGGTTAATACGCGTTCGTTCAAGCCCATGCTGGATCGAATGTCTTTAATGGGTGCGTTGCTCAGTTTGTCAGACAGGTCATATCCCTCTTCCAATTCAAATAATTCATTGTATTTATTTGGTACTTGTGGCTTTGGTGTCGCTTTGGGTTCGCGTTCAGTTACCGGAGTTGCCTCTCTTACTGATTCCTCTGTTTTTTTAGCTTTTTCTTCAGGCGCTGTTGGCGGTGCCGGAGCTTCTTCGTCTTCTATTTCCAATTCCAGTGCCGGAATATCCAGGTCATCGCTTTGCTTTGTTTTTTCCGGTATTGGGGAAGTGGTTTCGACAAGTGTCTCTTCTTCTTTATCTGCGAGATCCGCAGGAATGTCAGACGTGGGAATGTCTACCTGGCCGATGGGAGCTTCATCAGAAGCCTCCTCTTCGATATCATCGGCTTGCTCTTTTGCTACTTTTTCTGCCAGATTTTTTGCTTCTTTTTTTAGAGAATCGTCGGATATCTGACCTATTTTGTATTTGTACTTCGGGTTGATGGCTTGTTGTTCCGGAATGGATCCTGCCTCCAAAGTCCCGCCTGAAGTCTTTTCCTCGGCATTTTCATCTGACGCACTGGTGACATACTTGCTCTCTCCGAGTTGATTTAGTTTTTGATAGAAATCCCGGGTATATTCCTTGAGCAGATCCAATTCCAACTGGGAGATTTCCTCCTCATTTTGCATTTGATCGACAAGGGAGTTGATTTTTTTGAGAATTTTAGTCACTTTTTTCAATTTCATACCGGTCTATTTTCAAAATTCGACAAGGGTAAATTTAACAAGCTTTTTGGCTTTTGCACATTAAAAACCTGAGTTCGACTATTCTAATTCGCGCAATTTTTATTGATAATCAATGGAAGGGAGTGTATCAGGTCAATAGCGGAATGTTTTTTCAATATTAATTCCTTTCAATTGAGAAGAGGAATAAAAAACAATCTACCTACCATAATGGCAGCCCGCTGAGGCTCCACTCACCCGCATAGTCTATGGCGTTTCCTTTGATTTTCACTTCGCGTTCTTACATGATCTCAGAATAATTAATTGTCAATTAATGAAGGTCAGTCTGTGCGGAATGTTTTTTGTTCTTTCCTCACTGATGGAAATTTGATTATTTTCCGATCGAAATAGGCAAATCATGTTTTTAGAACCACATTTCAGGGGGCAGCGGAGTGGCTGGATTGAAGTCATCTGCGGCGCCATGTTTTCAGGTAAAACTGAGGAGTTGATTCGGAGGCTCAAGCGGGCTGGCTTTGCCAATCAACGCGTGTTGACTTTTAAACCAGCTCTTGACAAACGTTACCACGAGAAGGATGTCATTTCCCATGATGAGAACGTGCTGGAGTCTTACCCTGTTGAGGAAAGCTCTTTCATTTTGGATTTCAGTGCGGATTATGAGGTGATTGGTATTGACGAGGCTCAATTTTTCGATGATGGACTGGTTGAGGTTTGCGAGGAATTGGCCAACAGGGGTAAAAGGGTCGTCGTGGCCGGGTTGGATATGGATTACAAGGGGAAACCTTTTGGTCCGGTACCCAATTTATTGGCAGTTGCCGAATATATCACCAAGGTGCATGCCATTTGCAAGCAATGCGGCAGTCTGGCCACACATTCTTACCGGATAGCCTCTGGGGAAGACCAGGTTCTTCTTGGTGAAAAAGACAGTTACGAACCCAGATGTCGCGTTTGTTTTTCGATGGGTAATATCCTTGATTTCAATGCAGGAGATGAACAGCCGCGTTTTCCGGATACCTAAGGGTAGTTTTATTCTTCCTCCTTTCTATTTGTCGGAAGGACATCGTCAGTTCCCAGATTAGTTTTGGCCAGAAACTCCGGTAAATCCATGCCTGACTGTTTCAGAAAATCTGAAAGAGCCGGGACGGATTTGTACAGATTGTTCAGAAAATTAGAGGTGCTGTCTCCTGATCCACCATCAAACACAGTAATCTGATCGAATTTGAGATCTTTGATCGCATCGGTTTGTATTTTGGCCAATTCAGGTAACTTCTCAATCAATAACAAACCAATGGCAGACTGAGGGTCTCCTCCTGCGGCCTGGACCATTTCAGCAAATCCCTCTGCCTGTGATTTGAGGGCTTGTCTTACCCCTTCTGCCTCTGCTTCGTAGCGAGCCAAGGTGGCTTTCGCTTCACCCCGGGCAATCGTGTAGACTTTTTCTGCTTCTGCCTCAGCAGCTATGACTGTCTTTTCTTTTTCTATTTTCTGCTGAACAACTTCCTCAGCCCTACTTGCAGCGAGTTCTCTTTCCTGGCGTGCTTCTTCAGATTCTTTCTGTGCCAGGAATGCCGCTTTTTCGGCCTCTGCCTGGGCCGTTTTTTCCGCAATTTCCGCATCTCTATTTGCTGCAGCAACACTTTGTCTTCTTTCTGCATCAGATTGGGCGATGTCCACGTCTGCGAGGTTTTTGCCCTTGACGGCCTGCGCTTCCGCATTTTTCTCCCCCACTTCTGCGCGGGAATTGGCCTCTGCTACTTCCATACGTCTTTGGGCGTTTGCAAGGGAGCTTCCGATGTCTCCTTTTCTCACCTCCTCAGCCACCTGAATTTTGGCGGCATTGATGGCTTCTGCAGCGGCTTTCTTACCCAGTGCCTCAATGTAACCCGATTCATCTTGTATGTCCGTCACATTCACATTGATCAGCTTGAGCCCTATTTTCTTTAGTTCCGAGCCCACGTTGTTGGTGACATTAGAAAGAAACTTGTCCCGATCTGCATTGATTTCTTCAATATCCATCGTCGCCACTACCAGTCGCAATTGCCCAAAAATGATGTCTTTTGCCAAATCCTTAATTTCAGCCTGACTTTTGCCAAGTAATCTTTCCGCTGCATTGATCATGTCCGCCTCCTGAGTAGACACACCTACAGTAAATCTTGAGGGCACATTGACACGGATGTTTTGGCGACTCAGGGCAGAGCGAAGATCTACATCAATAGACAAGGGCGACAGGTCTAAAAATTCATAACCCTGGATGACGGGCCACACGAATGCTGCGCCCCCGGCATAGCACTTGGCGGATCCACTGCCTGTTTTTCCGTAAACGACCAGAATCTTATCTGAAGGACAGCGCTTGTAGCGACTTACCAGAAAAGAAGCCAGGAGCAAGAAGAGGAATACGAACAAGGCTATGGGCACCATGTAGGCAAACAATCCTGACTGCCAGTACAATGGAGCTGCCTGCAGGCTGCTCGTACCCGCCAGGAGGAAAACAGAGGTGCTGAGGGAAAAATGCAATTTTTTCATAGGATACGCTTATGTGTTATAATTGGCTTGAGAATGCGTCAATTCTGAAACCATCAGATAATTTTTCCTGGCTTCGGTGACAATGACTTTGGTTCCGGTAGTGAGGGCATGCCCCTCGCGTGTTTTGGCTTCAATTTCTCTATCCGCTCCGTTAATGGTAATGACGACTTTACCCACACCGCTTGTAGGAATAGGCACATAGACTATGCCTACCTTGCCTTCAGCCTGCCACATTTTCCAGGAACCGTCTTCCTGCTGCCCCAGAAGAAATCTGAACAGCAGAATGAGAATAAAAACAGCCACTACTCCTGCTGCTATACCTGTGAGAATCGCGTAAACCCAGGACCATGTGGAGTGGAGGGCTACAGCCCGAATCGTCAGTGAGGCAATGGCGACAAAAGTGAGAATGGATTTGACGATTCCAAAGCCCTCGCTGTCCGTGTCTGATTCTAAATCAATGTCTAGATCAGACCCGGAGAGAATGGAAAACAGAAGCATAATCATGAGTGTTACCCCGCAAATGCCTCCGATCCAAGCCAAAATATCTGCTACAAAATTTAAGTCCATGCTTCTTATTCTATGAGAAAAATAAACAAAATGGGACAAAGAGTTTCAGAAATCGATGAAAATGCCCCAGATTTCGTCATAAAACGAGAAAAAGCAATTGGGCGTAAATGATTTTGAGAATGAGGGCAATGGGAAACATAATGGTGTAGCCTTGTAAAGGCAGCATGTTTTTACTTCGACCTAGGCCAAACTCCAGGATGGCAGGCTGATTTGAAATATAACCCATGATGATGCCGTACGGAATTTTTAGCAATTTGTAGCCTATCAAAAGCGTGAGCATGGCTGTGAGAATGCTGACCCCGGCACCCAGTGCGAAAATGGTCAATCCGGCCCCTCCCTGAAGGCTTTCTATGAAAGAACCTCCCGATCGCACGCCTATGGTGGCCAAAAGCAGAATGAGCCCTAATTGTCGGAGCAACACATTCGAGGAATAAGGCATGGTCCAAACTATCGGACCAGTACGTCTCAGGTAGCCAAAAAGTAAACCCACGATCAGCGGACCTCCGGCAATTCCCAGTTTGAGGCTGATACCTCCTGGCAATTTAATTTCGGCCAATCCGAGCAAAAGTCCCAGGGCAATACCCAATCCAAAAGTAAAGAGGTTGACCTTACTGGAATTGTAGTATGAGTCGCCAAAGTACTTACAAAGTCTTTCCAGGTCATCCCGATGAGCCACCACCATAATTCGATCACCCAACTCTAATACTGTTTCAGAAGTGGCCAAAATTTCTGCATCACCCCGGCGGATTCTCGTAATGACAGCGTCGTATTTCTCATACAAATTTAGAGAGGAGATGCTCTGCCCCACAACATGATGGTTGGACACGAAGATCGTACGCACATCATAATCTTTTCTGTCGTATGCTATACTTCGGTCTTCTTTTATGCCCAATGTATCCGTCACCTCATCAATGGTGGCTTGGCTGCCCACGACCATGATTTGATCTCCTTTTTGAAGAATGGTGTCCCAATTGGATAGAAAAAAGCCAAAATCATCCCGGTAGATGCGCCCGAAAACAACATTCCAATTGTTCTTGTTTTTTAAATCTCGCAGTTTGACACCATGCATGTTATCCTTTGCCACCAGCACAGTTGCGCTGACTGGACGGGACTCAATAAAGTAGCGCTCATCAACATTCTCGACTTCTTCGTCATAATTTATTCGAAAGATTTTTTCCATCAGAACAATGGCCAAAAGGCCACCGATGACGCCCATTGGATAGGTATAAGAATAGGCGACGACTGCATTTTCTACCATACTTCCATCTCCTGCCAGTGCTGGTCGTTCCGAAATATAGTTGAGTACTCCCGCAAGGGCAGGGGTATTGGTCGTGCTGCCAGTGTAAATACCGACGATGGTTTCCTTGCTCATGTTGAGTAAATAGCCCGCTCCTCCTGTCATAGCAGCCATAATGGTTAACATAGCAATTGAAAACAGGATGTCCCGTAGTCCATTTTTCTGGATGCTGCTGAAAAAGGCAGGACCAGAATTGAGGCCTATGGAATAAACGAAAAGCACAATTCCAAGTGAAAAAACAATAGCGGGAATCTCAAATTCGGGATTCCAGGCTCCAAAGAAAAGCCCTACAAACAAGACCGCTGCTACCCCGAGTCCGTTCCCATTGATTTGTATAGAACCAAACAAGTAACCCAATGCCGCAATGACAAAGAGTAGCAGCAAGGGGTTCTCGAGTAGGAGCTGACTCATGAATTTTTATTTGCAACCGAAAGACAGCTGATTAACCGCG
>DATFJT010000382.1:0-9048 GCA_035269065.1 Saprospiraceae bacterium
GTTGCCACTACAGAAAGGCCGATGTGAATGCTATTCATAGAACGACCCCCGACGTAGTAATCTTCGGTGTCCTTATTTTTTCGGTAGAAATAATAACCGAAGGCCGCCATGCCCAGAAAGTAGACGATAAAAATAAGATAGTCTATCCAATGCATATAACATCGCCTTAGGCGCCTTCCTTGGTATACCTCATTTCCAGGTACTTACTGGTGAACCCCAGTTTCTCATAGAGAAATTTGGCGGGGTTATCGGGCTCAACATGTAAGGCAACTCCTCCATCACTGAACTTGAGCGCTTCTTTCATGAGTTTCTTACCTAAACCATGACCGCGGTAGTCATTGTGCACCGCAATGTAAACCAATATATTCTCCGGAATGTACCCGGACATTCCGGTACGATTAATGACTACCGTTCCTACAATATTTTCTCCGTCATAAGCCACCAGCACGAACCCTCCAGGGGTTTCAGAAATTTTCAGGGCATAGTGAATGGCTTTAAGAATATCCGATTTTGGATCCCCATACTGTTGTAAATGATCCTTTAAGAAATTGGCTACTTGATCCATCTGCACTGTAGTCAGTGGATCGACTGGTGTGTATATTTTTGTTTTGAATGCTGTCATCAATTTGTATTTTAAATGATAAGTAAAGGTACTGGCAATGCTAAATTCAACAGACTTCTCGTCACCCCTCCTACTCGTGTGCCGAGCAAATTGGGCTTACCCACTCTGGCTATTACGAGCAGATCACCGTCGCTTTCCTCCAGGTATTCCACAATTGAACGGGCGATATTCGTGCCTTTCCTCAATTCGAGGTTCCAGTTGACCAGTTTTAAATCTTCGTTCTCTTTAATGAAAGAGCTGAATTTTTCCATTGAGTTTTCCTTGATCTCAGCTTTCAATTCCTTATTGGACGACTCAATGTATGGGAAATACGTAATTGGTATTTGATATACATAAAGACAGGTAGGCGTTCCCCCAAATTGCCCGGCTAAATCACCGGTAAAGTCGACAAGCTTTGCCGTAATGGGTGTCAGATCAACTGCTGCGACAAAATTTTCAATCTTAGGCATTCTACCCTCTCTTACCAATAGCATTGGAGTGCGCTTGCGATCCATACTCAAGAGCTTTTGAGGCACTATACCGGCTCCTTCATCATCTCTCTTCTTCCCCATGAGAATAAGATCCGCATCGCACGCATCCCTGGCTTTCAATATACTTTTGATTGTACTGTTGTCATCATCTATAATCAGATCAAAGTCAATGTTTTCATTCTTAAACGAAGGCTTGCATTGGTCGTGAATTTCGCTTTTGATCTTTTGTTTAAGTGTCTGAATCTGCTCTTCACTTAGCTTCATCTGACTGCCAAGAAAATCGTATCGAATATTGTGGAATAGCGTAATCTTGGCATCTGCATCCAGATGGTTCTCCAGGTAAATAGTAAAATTGGTCAACGCCTTGTCAAAACTGGACAAATCCAGACAAACCAATATGCTATTGATCTTCTTCATCATTTTCATTTAGAAGTGAACGTAGATACTCGTTGTATTCCTGTCGCTCTTTCCTGGTCGCTTCCTTTTTTATTTCGTTCAGTTCTTCTTTTAGCGCTTTTCTCAGAGAGAAAATAACCAAAAGTATGACAATTGCAAACGGCAAACCGGCGGATATTACCACAGATTGCAAGGCTTTCAGCCCTCCTGCAAACAACAGTGCAGCTGCGACTGCCCCCTCTGTAAGGGCCCAAAAAACCCGCTGACCGACGGGGGCATCTAATTTCCCGCCCGAGGTGATACTGTCAATGACCAGGGAACCCGAATCCGAGGAGGTAACAAAAAATATGGTCACAAGCAAAATCCCTATAAAGGAAGTCACTGATGACAGAGGAAACTCCTCCAGCATGACAAACAAAGCAGTGGATAAATCAGTATTGACGGCTTCAGCAAGGTGTCCAATACCGTTGGCCTCCAAAAATATGGCTGTACCCCCAAAAACAGTCATCCAGAAAAAGATAAGGACCGAAGGTACCAACAGGACACCGAGAATAAATTCCCGAATCGTCCTGCCCTTCGATACGCGAGCTATGAACATACCCACAAAAGGAGACCAACTAATCCACCAGGCCCAGTAGAAAATCGTCCAGTTGTGTTGCCAGATAGTTTCTGAGAATGTTTCGGCATATGTTCCTACCCGAATAATAGAATTCAGGTATTCCCCTACATTCTCTATAAATCCATCTAAAAGAAAGACTGTGGGCCCCAAGAACAGCATGACAACAAGAAAAATAAGCGTCAGCTTCATATTTAACACACTTAAAAAGCGAACCCCTTTGTCCAGCCCAAGTACTACTGATGTTGTCGCCGCAAGCGTAATAACGGTGATCAGAATAATCTGTGTGTTGACACTATTTGGTATATCAAAAAGGTGATTGAGCCCGGCACCTACTTGTTGAACACCCAAACCCAATGTCGTAGCCAGCCCAAATAGCGTACATACAACGGCCAATACATCTATAAAACTGCCCACAGGGCCGTAGATTTTTTCCTTAATTAAAGGATAAAAAAGAGAGCGAATGGTTAAAGGTAAATTTCGATTATAGGTAAAAAATGCCAATGCAAGGCCTATGATTACATAGGGTCCCCAGCCGTGTATTCCCCAGTGCAGAAAAGTAAACAACATGGCCTGTCTTGCCTGCTCAATGCCGTTGTTCACCGGCAACGGAGGATTGGTGTAATGGTATATAGGTTCTGCTACTCCGTAAAACAAAAGACCGATTCCAATGCCTGCTGAAAACAGCATCGAAAACCAGGAAAAAGTGCTAAAATCCGGCGTGGCCTCCTTTCCGCCCAATCTAATATTTCCCATTTTACTGAAGGCAATGCTTAGCGCAGCTATCACAAACACATTGACGCATAAGATGAAAAACCACCCCGCATTGACAGAGGCCTTGGTTTGAAAAAGTGTAAAGGCTGCTATAATGCTGTCACTGTAGAAAAAGGAAATGCCTATCGTCGTCAGTATAATAAAGGCAGCCGGGTAAAAGACCGGGGCATAAATATCAAAGTACTTCTTCTTGTCACTCATAGGCTAAAAAAGAAAAGCAGAGGGCACTTAGAGCGCCCTCTGCAAAATTAATTACATTTTTATCTCTATTGTACCAGCCACATTTCAGCATTCTGGTCATTAGATCCTCCTAATCTACTGATCGCTTCCTGGTAATTCGCCTCATTCAGTGACTGCTCCTCGCCGGGATACAAAAAGCGCAGCGGTAAATTGTCATCATTGGTATTACCACATGATGCTTCTAAAAAAGGAATGCCTGAAAAAGACTTTCCACTTTCAACATACCATCTCCTCACCTCAAAATAGGGTTCCAATCCTGTAAAGAATAATGCCAACCATTTCTGCTCCCAAATATCTTTCACTTCACTGTAAGCGACGCCACTGTTGCTGTAAAAGTCATCAAAATCGTTCCAACCAAATGGGCCCAAATCTACCATGTAATACTCCATGGAGGATTGAATGCCTGCACGATAATGCTCTTCAATATTTCCAGAAATCCAACCTTTGGCAATACCTTCCGCCAATAGAAATTCTACTTCCGCATGAGTCATCATCAGGCCTTCAGCCATGGGTAATCCCAAATTACTTGCAGGAGTCAAATCGGGATAATTGTAATACTGAACGCCCAGCCTTGAAGCTCCGTCTTTGCTACAACCTGTGCCTTGACCATTGATGGCACCAATAAATTCAGGATTATCCGTGAAGTCCTCATTGTTAGGTCTGGCATAGCGCAACAATCTTGGATCCTGGTAGCTGTCCATCACATCAAAAGCCGCTTTGCCAAGTGCAACTGCATCGAAATCACCCTGTTTCAATGGTATCAGCGGGAATTCATTAGGGAAAGCGCCCGTGTAGGTTAAAGCTGCATTGTCCGCATTGCCCTGCATGATATTGCCTTCATTGACAATTTCACTGAATCGCTGAGCCACATTCTCAATCCTGTCACCAGCATACATGAGCAGACGCAAACGAAGAGAGTTTGCAAACTTTTGCCACTGAGCGGGATCATTGTTGTACAGAATATCCCCGGCAATACTTCCATTACCGGACGCCAGCAATTGATCAGCGCTGTCCAACTCCACTAACAAGTTCGCATAAATTTCGGACTGACTATCGTACTCAGGAGTGAAATTGTCTTCATCACCCTTGATGGCCTGCGAATATGGTATATCTCCATAAGCATTAGTGAGGGAAGAATAAAGGTAAGCCTGCATGACAAGTGCCACGCCTTCCAATACCTTATTTTCATTCTCGAGGGCAATGGCCTCTACAGAATGCGCATCGGTCAAACTTTCGTACCATCCCTCCCAATAGGTGGGGAAGGCATTCCAATTGTAGGCATCAACCTCCAGTCTCAAAGTTTTTGCTGACAATTGAGCAGCGTTGTTTCCCACCAAAAAGGCAGCATCAACAGAAGTGTTGGCACTTTGGCGTATGGTGCTCGGCAACAAGACGTCAGCCGATACCTCCGTAGGTTCATTAGGATTTTCGTTAAACTCTTCAAATTCCTCACAGCCGATCAAGGCAAACAAGGCAAGAAGAGCGATGATGTACTTTGAAATCTTCATATATGTTTAGTTTTCTTAGTCAATAAATGGATGATGGCTGTTTTATATGCCCAGACTCAAGGAGAATCCGAATGTTCTCTGAGAGAATATCTGCGTACTCTCAAATCCCGGAACAAACCGCCCGTTTCTGATAGAGAATGTCTCAGGATCAATAGTAGGCACATCAGATACAAGCAATAGGTTTCTGCCCACGAGCGAGATACGCGCACTTTGAAGACCTGTCTTCTCAACAAAACTCTTGGGCAGATTGTATCCGATACTCACCTCTCTCAATTTGAACCAGGTAGCGTCATAAGTAGCTGCTTCAATATTATCTCGGTTAAAGCCATTTCCATAATACTGGTAGAAATATCCGACATAGCCTATACCTCCCGGTTGCACGGACTGTTCATTGGGTTCGCTAATTTCATCCATTTGATAAATTCTGTTGCCATCGTCATCAAGTGTATAGAAAGTCCCGTCTCCGTTGAGATCCTCCCACTGTACTCCTGGTCCGGTCACCCCGCCCCCGGCATCCAATAAATCGTATCCCGTAAGATTGCCATCATCATCGTATTGCGGCGCGTAATGCTGCCTGCCATCCAGGGTAGAAATCGGTAAATTAGGGTCATCATTATTCGTGATGGCACCTCCTGTTGCATACAAAGCATGAGATCTGGAGTATATCTTTCCTCCAATCTGTCCATCGATAAGGAATCGGAAATTAAAGTTTTTCCAATTGAATGCATTCAATAGACCCAGTCTCAAGTCAGGCTGGTAAGAACCCGCAGATACTTTGTCCTCCCCAATTAGAGGCAATCCATCCTGGTGTATGATCTCTCCGGTTTCAGGGTGCCTTTCAAATCCAAGTCCGTACAACTGTCCAAATAGCTCACCTTCTTCTGCTACAAACTCCAGGTCTGCTCCCCCTTCATCGCCAGGGAACACATCGGCGATAATAGAATAACGCCCACTGCTGATAATGTCTGGCAGACTCTCCACAACCGCTCTGTTATGACCAAGGTTTAAGGTGACATCCCAGCTGAAGTTGGGATTGCGTACGATTCCGGCAGAAAGCAGTACTTCAACACCGGTGTTTCTGATGGAACCACCGTTGGTCAACTTAAAGTCATAGCCACTAGCCGAAGCAACGGGTAATTGAATCACCTGGTCAGAACTCAACATGTTGTAGTAGGTCGCATCTATTCTGAAGCGATCATTCCATAATCTGGCATCCACGCCAAACTCATAAGCTTGTGTCAACTCATTGGTCAGGTTAGGATCGGCTACCGTTCTGTTCGTTGTAAATACGGAATTTCCTCCGAAAGACGGACGCGGGGAAAAGGTCGTACCGAAAGCGTACGGAGGTGCTCCGTTACCCACCTCGGCGTAATTCGCTTTAAATTTCAAAAACGAAAGTGGTGAATCAGCCGACAAATCCATCAACTCCGATGCAATTAAACTCATAGAAACAGAAGGGTAAAGGAAACTGAAATCAGAACCATCTAGACCCACAGCAGGGTTGACTAAGGTGCTGTTCCAGTCATTTCTGACGGAGGCATCCAGGTAAATGAAGTTTCTGTAGGAAAAGGTAAACATCCCAAACAAACTATTAATACCTGTCTGTGTTTTTTGCGACTCCACCTGCACGCCTGCGCGGGCATTGGTCAGTGTATATATGCTTTCGTCTGTTCCGAAAAACTTCAATTGCGGGTTATTTGCAATCAAAGTGTTGGCATTTTGTCTCATGATATTACCACCTACTTTGATATCATATTGAAAAGCGTTTCCAGTCAGTCTGTCACTACTGTAAGAAATTAAACCTTCCGCGTTGGTCTCGGTAAAAGAAATTTCATCCTCACGATAACTCCCCTGCAATACTGCCTTGGTGGAAGGGGCTCTGCGGAAAGCTCTTTGTTCATCCAGCACATCAGCTCCATATCTGAACCGAACACTTAGTCTCGGCATCACTTCGTATTCTAATCTCATATTACCAATCAGGCGATTACTGCTAAATGAGTTTGTGTTCTCATTGGCAATTAACCAGGGATTATTCACCCATAAGTCTTCCACATAGCGCTGCTGAACACCTTCTTGTCCAGGCTCCCAGTAGTTTTTAAGCTCATCTGTGTGCACCTGTCTTGGATACCATAACCATCCGTACTGAATGGAAGAAGATTCATCATAACCTGAGTTTGGAATGTTGCCCGATGAAGAATTGATATACATGGCATTTGCACGAATGCTCAGTTTATCATTCATTAACCTCTTACCAATACTGGTCTGAAAGGTGTTTCTTGATAAATCTGTGTTGGGGATAATATCCTCCCTATCCAATCTCGTGTAAGAAAGCCTGAAATCACTGCTCTCAGTAGCATTATTAAATGAGATGTTATTTATGGAGGTTATTCCCGTGCGATAAAAGTCTCTGATATTATCCTCTGAAGAGGTATATGGCACGGGCTCTCCGTCAGAATTAAATTGAACCACATCGGTACCATTGTCCAATCGAGGTCCCCAGTTTTCTCCGTAAGCCTCGTAATATTCTTTTTCACCTATATAATTGGTTCCATCAAAATAAGAGTACTTGCCACCTCCGCCAAAGCCGTATTCGTTTTGATAGTCAGGCATTTTTAAAATGGTCGAAAAATTCGTGGTAGAATTCACCTCAATGCCCATACCTTTCGCATTTTTTCCGGTCTTGGTCTCTACCAAAATCACTCCATCGGCAGCTCTTGAACCGTATAGAGCTGAGGCGGCAGGTCCTTTTAATACGTTGATGGATTGCACGTCATCCGCGTTGATGATCTGGGCAGCATTACCGAAGTCAATGGTCGTTGACCCATTGAGACCATCATCAAAAGAATAGAGATCATTAGTAATGGGCAGTCCATTGACCACAAATAGGGGCTGATTGTTGCCCAACAAGGACGCCGCCCCCCGAATGTTGATGTTGGCTGAAGCCGTAGGGCCGGCCGATGAACCATTGATATAAACTCCAGCCACTTTTCCTGCAAGAGAATTGACGATATTGGATTCCTTGACAGTGGCAATATCCTCGTTGTTCAGTTTTTGAACAGAATACCCCAGAGCTTTTTCTTCTCTTTCAACCCCAAGGGCTGTAATGACAACCTCATCCAGGTCGACTGAAGACCCCAGGGTCACTTCATAATAGGTATCATCTGTAAGTTCAATGGTTTTGGTGGAGTATCCGATGTAACTAATTTCCAATGCACTGACATCTGCAGGAATGGTTATTTCGAACTTTCCATCAAAATCCGTACTGGTACCTTCCGTAGTACCCGGGATGATTACATTGGCTCCGATGAGCTCAAATCCATCCTCATCCAGTACGAGACCTGTAATCGTTTTCTCCTGCGCCAGAGCTATAATACTCATCGCTGCAAATAGAATCGTTACAAAGCTACTTCGTAGAGATAATCTCATAAGATCAGTTTTAATTTGTAAAATTCTTCAAGGGCGCTAATGTAGCAATCATTTAGTTTCTATAGAAACTAAATTCGTCTATAAAAACTAATCCATGAATTATTTGGAAAAAAGATAAAAGCAGGGCCAAATAAGGGGTTTTTGTAACAAACTAGGCAATCTACTGGTATAAAATATGGCTCACCCTCGCATGAGAAACAAGCCTAACAGGAAATAAAGATGATGTTGTCTGCAGAAACTATTCCTCTTCTTGAAAATTGATAGACGCAACAATGGGGGAAGCATCAATGTCTTCCACCTCCATCAGCGCTACAAGCAAATCAATGTTTTCATATAATTCGCGCTTTTGTGTCTCTTCCAATTTAAATAGACGATTACTCAGTTTCTCCTGTAGCGTTGTCGGAGACTCTTCAAGTAATTGGGCTCCTTTGGCTGTCAGTGTAATAAAGGTAGCTCTCCTGTCCAGAGGTGCAGGTAACCTTGCCACCAGGCCCTTGCCTTCCAATCTGCGTATAATTCCTGATACGGTACTTGCATTCAGGTGAATGAAAGATTTGATGTCGCTTGACTTGGCTTTGAAATCTTGTTGTTTGGACAAGAATTGCAGGACCAGCAATTGCGGAATGCTGATCCCATATTTCTTTTCAATTTTCTTGCTCTCCAGGTTGATGGAGCGAATAACCTTTCTGAGCTTGATAAGTATATCCAGGTAGTTCATAAAAAATTATATCTGTAACAATCTACCCTAAAAATACACCGCTTTCAGTTGACAGATTCAGTCAAATCTGCCATTATTCTTGAGTTGTCTGAAAAACTCAACCACCGTTTCTTCCATAGGGCGGTAACTCATATCCAACTCCTCTTTGGATTTGGAATTATCCGCATGCCAGGGCTTCCCGACAGTGCGACTAACCTCCTTACGTGTCATACCTATGCTGGGGGCAATCAGCCACAGCAGCCATTTAGGCATCTTTCTTTGTGGTAGAGGATAATCAG
>DATFJT010000383.1:0-2301 GCA_035269065.1 Saprospiraceae bacterium
GATTATCTCTTATATCAAAAATGCTGCCAAAAAAATTCCAGTGGGCTTTTTTGGGTGCAAAAGCCGTACCTAAACTATTTTGAATTAAAGTTTACTGCGCAGTAAAATTTCTCGAGAATAGAATTTATATTATGGCTATTAAATTGGAAAGGATCAAACGAATGGCTTGATCTATATCTTATAATTCTTATCAAATTTCTTCAAGAATGGAAATCAAAGACGTACTAAGTTCAATACTTACACAGCAAAATGTTCAGCAGCTTTCACAACAAGCGGGTATAGATGATCCGCAGAAAACACAAATGGCGACCACCGCTATTTTCGACACCCTTTTAGGGGCACTATCGCAAAATGCAAAATCCGAACAAGGCGCACAAGGCATTTACCAGGCACTGAAAAAAGATCATGACGGATCTATTCTCAACGACCCCATGGGCTTCTTAATGGGCCTCAATCAACCCGACAACATGAGAATGCTCAATGGATCCGGAATTCTGGGTCATTTACTGGGCTCCAATATGGGCAATGTCGCGGGTATGATTTCCAAGGCCACAGGTCTCGATCAACGCACCGTGCAAAGACTTATGCCTATGATTGCCCCCTTGGTGATGGGAGCCGCCGGTAAAATGATGCGCGAGAAAGGATCCATCGAACAGGCCGAGCCTCAACAGGTCAGAAACATGCTCGATCAAACCGTCGAAAAAGAGAAAAAAGGAAATCCTATGATGGATTTGGCAGCAAAGTTCTTAGACCAGGATAATGACGGAAGTGTGGTTGACGATTTATTTGGAATGGCAAGCAAATTTTTACGCAAGTAAATATAGTCTTCCTGAAAAGGCCGTTTAAGTCATTCAAAGAACGGTCTCTCATGAGGTAGGCGGATTATTTACAGCAGGTATGAACGGAATGCACCTTTTGTTAAAGAAGGTGCATTTCCTATGCCGTTTCAAAGAAATTTGATCGCTCTTTTGGAATATCGCTTGCTAACCGACGTGCTTTTGCCGGGATGTCAATTTAGTAGTTGAGAACATAAACGAGAAAATCGAGGCCTTCTTCTGAGTCAGAATCGATTTTTTTGAGGAAGTCGCCCTGTTGCCTTCGGTTAAACGGCGAAGCTTTCACCGCAAGCGCATTCCCTTGAGGCATTGGGATTATTGAAGAAAAATCCCTTGCCATCGAGACCAGCAGAGAACTCCAAAACACTGTTGCACAAATAGAGATAGCTTTTTAAATCGGTAACGACTCTTACTCCATTGTCCTCGAAAACCTGATCATCATCCGACAATTTGTTGTCGAAGTCCAATTTATAACTCAGTCCACTACAACCTCCGCTGACAACAGACGCTCTTAGAAAAGAGTCGTCACCGATTTGCTCTTTGGCTTTAATGTCTTCAATTTGCTTTTTGGCGCTTTCAGCTACTGTAAGCATATCATTCTTATTTTGGATAAAACTGTGTAGATTTTTACGAATATATAGATTCAACGAATACGGTGGGTAAAGAGTTTCTGAATTAAATACAAATTGGTTGGATATTGGTTGAGAAAAATGGCGAATACTCTACTGAAAAGGGACTACATTTCCAGGTCATCTACGTCAATTCCTTTCTTGTACATCTCCCAGACAGGATTTTGAGACCTAAGTGTCTGTACGCTTTGTACGACAATATCCACAGCTTCTTCTATTTCAAGGTCAGAAGTCATACGACCGAAACTAAATCTCAAACCTCCTTTGGCCAGCCTCGATCCCATACCATAAGCTCGCAGAACATGAGAAGCTTGCATGGTTGAAGAAGTGCACGCAGAGCCTGAGCTGATACAAAGAGACTGCCTCATATGTAACATCACGTTCTGCCCGTCCAGGCCCTTGAAGCTCATATTGCTGACGTGCGGCAATCTTTGATCACGTTTTCCATTGATAAAAATCGCTTCAACTTTTCCAATTAGTTCTTCTTCAAAGTGATCTCGCATGGTAAGAAGACGTTGAGCTTCTCCATCCATTTCTGTACAAGCCAATTTGGTCGCTTCTCCAAAGCCGACGATCGCCGGCACATTCAAGGTCCCCGGTCGCATTCCTTCTTCATGCCCGCCTCCGTGCAACTGGGGGGCAATCTGAACGCGCGGTTTTCGACGACTGATGTACAATGCCCCGATCCCTTTTGGACCATAGAGTTTGTGTGCAGAAAAAGCCGCAAGGTGGACTCCGGCTTTCTTGACATTCAATGGTATCTTTCCCAGAGCTTGTGTGGCATCACTCATTAAGAGTACTTCATGCTCATTGCAGATCCTTCCTATCTCATCCAT
>DATFJT010000384.1:0-4833 GCA_035269065.1 Saprospiraceae bacterium
CTTCTGTCCAGTTTGAAATTATTACTGGAAAATCTAAGTGCTCTGCCATCAGGAGCCAGGGCGTTTATTGTTGCTCGTACAGAACCCCCTTTTGCCACAATAGTATTTAGTAATATATACTCAGGACTCTCGGGATAATACCATGGCTCGACGACATGTCGAGCTGTCACAAACTTACCGTCATTAGTCAAAAATCCCGTCCCCGACCAGCCATAATCAGGAAGATCTTGGGTAGTCCCATCGGGCAAAGTTACAACCAAGTCGGATCCTATAATATAGCAAATATCCTTATGCAAATCAGAGAAATCGGCTGACAGAGTCATTGTGGTAGATCCGGTTTGATTCGCCGACGCACTCGATTGATATCCCTTTTCTAAATCCCGGAACTTTCTCGTCAATTCATCTATAGTTGCCTGACTTTCGCCCTGAACGGTTGTTATGGAATCGATAAGTGCCTGGCGGTTTTGTTCCATGCTGTCTAGTAAGAGCTGAAACTTCTGGAATTTATTTTTCCACACATTTCTTTCCCCATTCAGGTCGTACAGATAATAGCCGCCTCCGGTAATGGCAAAAAACAAAACCACAGCCAAAGCAGTCACCATTTTTTTATAAGGGCGCAGTGCTTGTCTTCTAAATAAACTTAGCCGGTGGCTGAGACCAATGGATTTACTTTTCCTATTCGTCGGAATAATAAAATTCATCTTGGGGCCCTCAACCGATAGTTGAATCTCATCTCCATTTTGTAAGTACCATTTTCTGTTGACGGGGCGGCCATTGAGTATCGTAGGATTCGTCTTTGAAAGCTGAATCAAAACATATTGATTCCCCTCTTTTTGGATGGCCGCATGCCTCCGACTGACTGTTTTTTCTGATTCCTTAAATCTGATACCACATTTGGGGCTTCTTCCCAGTTCAACATAATTTACAATCACCTGTTCACGGTGTCCGGAAGGAAAGGAAGACGTATTACTCAATTGCTCTAAGACAAAATAGTTTCCACCACCGACTATGGCCCCGATGCCGATCCCCATAGACTTAGAAAATTTATTTGGTGTAGGTTCTGTTACCCTTCCCATATTTTAGTGTTTATAGATTCGATTAATTAGATTTTCAACAACATACTCCTCCAGATCCGTGTGGAAAATTTCTACTTTTTCCTGTATAATATGAAAATATAGCATCAATAAAATACTTAAAAACAACGCCACCAGGGTGGTATCGAAAGCTACATTCAAAGCAGAAGTCACTTTCTGAATACCTTCCTCAGAGCCGGCCTCATCAGCCAATCCCAAAGATTGAGCTATACCAAGTATCGTGCCGATAAAGCCAACTGAAGGAATGGCCCAAGCACAAAAACGCACGATGGACTGTTTTGCCTCAGCAGTAGCTAGATTTATTTTAGATTGAGTACTTACGATTCCGAGGGCCTCAGAAGTAGATTTGTTAGCCCTGTATTTCGTACACCCTTTTTTTATAACATCGGTGAGCAGATATTTGCGGTGCTTTTCTTTATCTATTGCTTTAAGCTTGATATCATTGACATCCGTAGGAGATAAGATAAATTGTTCTTGCACGGGCAGTAGTCGGAAACTAAAAGCATCTCGTTCTATGTCCATTTCTTGGTCGATTATCCATAACTCCAAAATTGCAAAGAAAAAAATGAAAAAGGTAAATCCTTGAATCACCCCAGTGGGTAGGTTCCCACCTAACATCTGTAAAACCCGCTGCATCGTCGAGCCATCCTCGCTGTTACCGTGCAATGCCCACATAGCAAATAGGAGAGCGGTCGCTGAAATAAAAGCAATCACAACTCTGGTTAATCTCGATTTCATCTTTTTTTTGTTTTAATTGCTAAACGTATATTCTCCATTATTGTAAATCCGAATTTGCACCACTTTCTTCATAGCAAATATGTTATTTCTTCTGTTCGAACCTCGTGTTCGTATATTCTTATATTCTTTTGCACCTTTGGGATAAAATATCCGCAAATCCGCCATTACGGGACTACTGCCCGAGTAGAGGTTTAAATAGATATTATACACGCCTGATGGGGGATTTAGAATCTCAAAAAGTTCAATGCCGGGGCCTTTTGTTGCATCACGGGAAAGGATCCCGGGATAGTAAGGAAAAGACACATTTTTATACGAAAAGGTTTTGCCAAAAGGAGTTTCTATCCACAAGTCTACATCGACATTTGCTTCCCAACCCGTCGAAATCGCTAGAAAAGTCGTTTGGGGTGGCTCTACAGGGCATCCATCCTCCAAAGTGAATCCGCAGTTCTCCATCCATTGCTTGTATTTTCTCAGGTCTTCAACCTCGGTTTGCAGTTGCTCGACCACCTCTTCCATTTGCTCTATTTCCTCCTCCATTTGCTCGACTTGTTCCTCACATTGCTGCAATTGCTCTTGCAGGTCTTCTACTTGCTCCCTGAGCTCTTCGATAGTTTCTTCCATCGACTCGATTTGCTCCATAACTCTCTCATAGGTATCTGAATCTACGGCACCTTCCAGCGACTTCATCAAACTATCCAGCTCTTCTATATTCATTTCCAGACTGTCTAACTCCTCTAGAGCATCGATAGCCTCTTTACTTTTTGCGTCCATTTTCGGAACAATAATGAAAAGGATAATTACAGCAGCCAGCGCACCCGACAGAAGATCAAGAAACGACATGCTAAAAACCTGTATATCCTTTTTTTTCATATTTATTCTTTCACCACAATTTTAAGGGTCGTATCGCCCAGCGTGATAATGTCTCCCTTGCGAAGTGGATGCCCCTGACGACCTACTTCTGTAGAATTCACCAATGTGCCATTAGTAGAGGATTTATAGCTCCGTTTGGTATGGTCAGACCGGATTTGACCATCCATGATCATCCATTTCTTCAGAGAAACATCTTTATATATAGTAGCGTGATGCCTTGAGACATAGCTGGTATGCTTTTCTACAATAGCAATATCATTATCACGTGGATTTTTGCTATCATACCAACCTACATGCAATTCGCCTCCTTTTTCATCAATATCTCTAGATAGATTATAAATTCGCCCCCGCTCTTCGCCATTCATTACCATGAGCCCTACGGTATCGTGACAAAAATCAATCTCAGCGCTTTTATTTGTCCCAACCGCTTGACTCACACCAAAGATACTCAGCAATTCTGCAGCGGCTTGCACGCGTCGGCGATACTCGGGTTCCATACTGATTTTAAAGACATGCATCCAATAGTCAGGTAGATCAGGTCGATAAATTCTGGGGTCTTTCCATTCCCCCTTATTGGCTCTGAGAACATACGGTCCCAATTCCGTTTGGCTCTTTAAAGTTCCAAATGGCAAGCGTCCCGTGGCCACCTGATAAAAAGTGGCGCCAAAAGAATAAAGGTCAGTTGCTGGACTCATGGCTTTAAACGAAATTTTGTTATTCAGCTGCTCCGGGGGCATATAGGCATATGTTCCAAAAATGGATTGTGCATGACCTAAAATATTGCGTTTTGTCATTCGTGCATTTTGATAGCCAGCAATTCCAAAGTCGGTTAATCGCGCTGTCCCAAAAGCATCTGTGAGAACATTCTCTGGCTTCAAATCTCTATGTACTATACCCTCGCGATGTAAATCTCTTAACCCTTTCAAAACATCTCTGGCGTAGTCATCGATTTGATCAAAAGAAACCCTTTTTGTACCCAAATTACTTAAACTGCCACCTTCGCAGTAGTCCATTACAATATACGGGTTGCCATTTTTTTTACCATGATGCTCTGATCTGACTAGGTAATCTGAATTAATCTGTCCACATTCAAACTCACGATAAAAACGCTCGCTTATCTGCTCACGAACATCAGGTTGGACTTCCCACAGTTTTAAAATTTTAATCGCTTTTCTTTCTTCCGTATTTGAGTCCTTCACGAGATAAACCAATCCAAAAGTCCCTTCTCCAAGAAGTTTTTCGATTATGTATTGATCCATTTTATGGCCAGATGAAAGAAGATATTTTGTTGCAGTCATTAATTTTGTAAGGCATTATTAAGTATTTCAAAACACAACAACTTTAGTATTATAGACATTTTTAGTCAATTATCATAAAAACACAATAGGTTAAGGAATAAATACTTGTTGGAAAAGCATTATCCTGTAAGTACTATATGAGGCGAAAAATAAAATGTATTGGTGGGCAAAAAAGGATTTAAATCGACATTCGCCTAAACGTTCTCGTTGCCAGACTCCCGTAAAACAAAGAAAGTCCTAGTGAATGCGTTTATTAACCCTATACTTAATTATTGCATAAAATATGAGCCAAAACGTCCTCTCCAAATATTTAGACTTATATTTATGATTAGTCTTTTTGAACAACACACTTTACACCATGAAATTCCAACTCCCCACCGGCCGAGAAGTTCGCATTACCGATTTTTTACTGCGACGATCCTATGCGGGCGTGGTACATCTATCCGAAAGTATGTTGTCCATTGCCAACGAGAGAATCATCAATGGGGCCTCCTATCCCGAAGTCCTCTGGGGCGAAAACCGAAGAGAAATCTATCCGGGACTGAACGACCTTGATTTGAACGAGGCTTTGCCGGAATGGAAAGTCAGTGTGTGGCTGACCTCAAAACCTACCGCGCCGGATTTTATCGGCTCGGAATTGATTCTGACCTTCTTTACCGAAATTGATCCCCAAGACTCCATCGTGGATATCACTGCGCCCTTCCTTGAGGACGTCGATTGGGAGAAGGAGGCGAAGAATTATGATTTTTGAGGGAGCGGGCTTAGGCCCGCTCGTGTCTCAAAACGTCCGCTGCTTATGCCGTCCATTCGGCTGCATCCGCTTGACTTGTCGT
>DATFJT010000385.1:0-2430 GCA_035269065.1 Saprospiraceae bacterium
ACCCCTGAAGTATTTGCTCGATTATCGAGGAAAGTAAGTAAGAAGATGAAGGGAGAGACCAATGAGTAGATCGCCCGAGTATCATACACCCGTTCTTTTCGAGCGATCCATTGAAGAACTATTGACAAATAATAATTCCGCTGGCGTCTATGTAGACGTGACTTACGGAAGCGGAGGCCACTCTGAAAGGATTTTGTCGGCGCTTCATCCAGAAGGCAAATTGATTGCTTTCGATCAGGATGCGGATGCCCGACAAAATCTTATTAAAGACGAACGTCTGCATTTTGTGCAGGGCAACTTTGAACACCTCGGCAGATTCCTGGATTATTTTGGGATTACCAGGATTGATGGTTTACTGGCTGATCTGGGAGTTTCTTCTCATCAATTCGATGAGAAAAGACGTGGGTTTAGCTTCCAGTCTGATATGCCACTGGATATGAGAATGAATACCAGTAGTGATAGCCTGACTGCACGCGATATACTGCGGGATTTCAGGTCAGAAGAATTAATTGAGATGTTTTCTCAAAAGGGCGAAGTGCGTTTCGCCAAATCACTTGTGGCTGAGATTGTGGCGTTTCGAAATGCCAAAGAAATTCAGACGGCGCAGCAGTTGGTGGAAATCGCAAAAAGAGCCTCCAAAGGGAGGGTCAAAACCAAAGAGTTGGCGCAAATTTTCCAAGCATTGCGCATCGAGGTCAATCAAGAGCTCGAAGTATTAAAAAAATTGTTGCAGGAAGCTGGGAGAAGACTGAGCGACGAAGGGAGAATTGTGGTGATATCATATCACTCTCTTGAGGACAGATTAGTTAAGCGATTTTTCCAGTATGGGAATTTTAAAGGTCAACCTAGAAAAGACATGTACGGGAAAATTTTGCGGCCTTTGCGTCCATTGAATAAAAAACCCATTGTTCCCGACACAAATGAAATCGAGCGCAACCCTCGAGCGAGAAGTGCAAAAATGAGAGTTGCGGTGAAGGAAACAAAAGAATAGAAGCAAATCCTAAACAGGAAAAAGAAGAGATGAAAGGCAATATGAAAAAATGGGTAAAGTGGATGTTAGGGGATAAACTTTTTATAGGAGTTGAGAAAAACCTGACCCTTGTCATTTATGTCGCTTTCCTTCTTACTTTTTTAGTGATTAACTCTTACTCGGGTATGAAGAAATGTGAAAACCTTGTCGAATTGGAGTCTGCAAATAAGTCTTTGAGATGGGAATTTTTGCAGAAAAAAGCAGAATACACAAGCATGAGGAGTAGAAAGGTGGTTGTTCCTGATGGCTATTCTGAGTATGTATCAGTGCCTTTGCGAATAGGAAAAGACGAATAGAAACAAGGTCCCGGTGGCCTTTATTGACATATTGAAATATTGAAAAGTGAATGAAAGTCTGTCCGAAGAACTGACACGGAAGGCTATCGTCAAATGAGTACTCATGAAACGCAACAGATTGTCTATAAAACACGAAATCATGAGGAACCTGGTCCTGGTTCTTCTGGGTGTCGTGTCTTTAGGGGCAGCCGTGTTGTACAGGGTGACTGAAATTAAGTTGAATAAAGAAGATTTCGTCCACATCCATCATTTGTCTGAAAGAGAAGTGCCCGCCTACAGAGGTAATATTTACGATTCTAATGGAGAAATACTTGCCACTTCCCTGCCTTTTTACGAAGCAAGTATTGATCTTGGACTCAACAATGATCATTTATTTAGTGTGCACGTCGATTCACTTGCTCATTGTCTGTCTAAATACATCATGAAAAATAAGACCAAATCTCAAATCAAAAATGAGCTGGTCAAAGGGCATAAGGAGGACAATCACTACTATAAAATATCCGGCCGCTTATCTTACTCGGATTGTAAAAAGCTTAAGGGCTTTCCTCTGCTTCGTGAAGGAAGATTCTTAGGAGGCCTTGTCACACATGAGTACTTTGATCGTATGAGACCTTTCGGGGATCTGGCCCGGAGAACCATAGGATTTACTACTGCTGATTCTAGCGAATATCGCGGTTTAGAGAAGAGTTTTGATTCCTTTCTCAGTGGTAGAAGTGGCTTGCGCCTAATGCAGCGTGTGAATGAAAAGCAATGGCTTCCTGTATCTAGTGACAATCTACGTGACCCTGTGGCGGGAAAGCATATTGTCACCACCATCAATATGGCTTTCCAGGAGATATTAGATAATGAATTGGAGAAAGCACTTCATGCCCATCAGGCCAAAGCCGGAACCGCTGTTTTGATGGAGGTGGAAACTGGCGATATAAAGGCCATGGCGAGTTTGTCTGAAGTAGGTAGAGGGAAATACAGAGAAATATTAAACCTGAATGTTGAAGACGGGGGTGATCCGGGTTCTACATTTAAAGCGGCTTCAGTGCTGGCAATGCTCGAAGATCAAAAGCTGGACATCCACGATACGGTTTTTACACACGGAGGCTCTTATGA
>DATFJT010000386.1:0-5145 GCA_035269065.1 Saprospiraceae bacterium
TGTGAGAGAGCTTAAATTTGACATCAGAGTGCTTACTGTTGAGCGTTTTGATCTCTATCTTTATGGTGATATTGTCGTCCTTGTAATCTGAGGCTCCAAAGCCCGTCATGGAGTAAATCATCGTAGGATTAAATTATTGGACAGTTGCGAGCCCTCTTTCTTGAAAAAATAAATAAACTTCAATAGTTTTGCAAAAACCCTGATATTCAATTACTTTTAAAGGTATGCATTTCCGATAAATTTAAAAAAACATAAATGAGAAAAGCTGATTTAGTTTCAGCGATTGCTGATCAGACTGGTGTGCCAAAAGTCGATGTGATCGTCACCCTTGAGAAATTTTTTGAAGAGGTGAAGGGATCATTGGAGAAAGGAGAAAATGTATATATAAGAGGTTTTGGTTCATTCGTAGTGAAGAAAAGAGCTAAGAAAATTGGACGACATATAAAGAAGAATAAGGCGATTGAAATACCGGAGCACTATATTCCATCTTTTAAGCCGTCTAAAATATTCGTTGAGCGGGTTAAGAAGAACGTAAAGTCCCTCGATGAATAGGTCGCAGCTTATAATTCTCCTGGCTTCTGTTTTTCTTTTTGTATTACTTGCTTTCGTTTTCCAAACCAGCTCCTCGGAGCAGGAGCGTATTAAACAGATGCGAAAAGCCACAGGCAGTAAAATTAGTGTGGCCAATATAGAGCGTCAAGCTTTTGCAGAGCTGAATCCGGCGCAGAAAGAAGAAATGAGGCTGTTGTACAAGGAAATTCAAGAAAAAGATTCAGTTAATGTCGATCTCTTCAAGCAAATTGCCGGAAAATGGTTTAACTTTGCGGCTCCTGAAATGTCAGGGGTCTTTGCTGAAAAGGTGGCTGGTATAACTGATACCGATAGTTCATGGGCCATTGCGGGGTCTACCTTCTATATTGCTTTGCAAAATAACGAGGAGGATGAACCACTTAAAGAGTTTTGCCTGGAGAAAGCCAAAAAGTGTTTTGATAATGCTATTTCTCTGGCTCCCGAAGAAATGGATTATAAGATAAGCCGGGCTCAGGTGGAAATAGATTACCCCCCGGAAGCCAATCCCATGAAGGGCGTTCAATTATTACTCTCCTTGAATAAGGAGTATCCCGATGATCCGAAAATCAATTTAAGATTGGCTAAACTCGGTGTCCAAACCGGACAGTGGGAGAAATCACTGAAACGACTCGAAAAAGTACTCGAAGTACAACCAGAGAACAATGAAGTGCATTGTCTGTTGTCGAGGGTTTACAGTGAATTGAATGAGACTCAGCAAGCCTCTAAATTCCGGGAACTCTGTAAAACATAAATTAAAACATTTTATCTATGCCAAGTGGTAAGAAAAAGAAGCGTCATAAAATTAGTACGCACAAGCGCAAAAAGCGCATGAGAAAAAATAGACATAAGAAGAAGAAATAATACGCATGTAGTGCGCCTGTAAAGCGCGTGCTTATCTCGATCAACCTTATTGTAATGTAATGTGTGCGAGCTTTATAAATTACAATGATGGCTGAGCAACATGTGGAAAAAGAATTAATAATCAATTCCGAGCCAACGACTGTAGAGTTGGCTCTTTTGGAGAATAAAAAGCTCGTAGAGCTACACAGACAGAAAACCAACAGCAACTTTACCGTTGGAGATATTTTTCTCGGGCGTATCAAGAAAGTTATGCCTGGATTGAATGCAGCTTTTGTGGACATAGGTCATAAGAGAGATGCATTCTTACATTATACAGACTTGGGTCCGAAATTGCCCTCCCTTCTCAAGTATACCAACGATGCGTTAAACGGGAACAGCAACACATCCAAACTGGATAGTTTTAATTTTCCTAAAGACATACATAAAAGCGGAAAAATAGACCAAGTGCTGGACAAAAAGCAGTTGGTTTTAGTGCAAATATTAAAAGAGCCGATTTCGACCAAGGGGCCTCGCATGACATGTGAGATCACCATACCTGGCAGGTACATCGTGCTCACGCCTTTTTCCGATGGGGTAGCGGTATCCAAAAAAATTGGGAGCAAAGAAGAGCGTAAAAGACTGGAACTGCTGGTTCAGAGCATCAAGCCGAAAAATTTTGGAGCTATTATTCGCACTGCCGCGGAGGGCAAAAAGGTAGCTGATCTCCACGAGGAAATTCGGAAGATGATGGCGCGTTGGCATGGAATCTATACGCAGCTGACCAATAATCCTACTCCCCCGGTAAAGCTCTTGAGTGAATTGGATAAGACTTCGAGTATACTCAGGGACATGCTGAATGACTCATTCAATAGTATTCAGATAAACGATAAGGAGCTGACTGACTCAGTCAAGGACTATCTTAAAAAGATTGCTCCGGAAAAGGTGGGCATCGTAAAACACTACAAATCCAACAAACCTATATACGATACCTTCGGTATAACCAAACAAATCAAATCCTCCTTTGGCAAGACTTCCACTATGCCTAGTGGAGCCTATCTTGTAATTGAACATACCGAGGCCATGCATGTGGTTGATGTCAATAGTGGGCACAAACTATCATCAACCAATACCGCTCAAGCGGCCTTGAAAGTCAATATGGAGGCGGCCGAAGAGATAGCAAGGCAATTGAGACTCAGGGATATCGGAGGCCTAATCATAATTGATTTCATTGACATGCGCGTTGCGGACCATCGAAAGATGCTGTTCTCTAAGATGAAAGACTTCATGAAAAAGGACACGGCGCAACATACAATTCTACCTCTTAGTAAATTTGGTCTCATGCAGATCACACGTCAAAGGGTTAAACCTGAAGTTGTGATCAATACATCTGAGGCCTGTCCAGCATGCGGAGGTACGGGGAAGGTGAATTCCACTCTACTGCTGATAGAGGATATTCAAAGAGATTTAGAATACATCATTAAATCTGGTGTTAATAAGCGGGTGAAAATTGAGCTGCATCCATTCATCTATGCTTACTTTCACAAAGGGTTTCCAAACCTGAAGTGGAAATGGCGCATGAAATACAATACCAAAATCAGGTTTATAGAGAACAAGGACCTGAGTATGATTTCTTACAAATTCTACGATGAGAACGATGATGAAATCCGTCTGAAAAAATGAAAGTCCTGTTGGCTCCGCTCCACTGGGGCTTGGGGCACGCTGCAAGAACCGCAGCAATTATCGATATCCTGTTAGATGCCGCTGTTGAATGCTCAGTCGCCAGTGATGGTGCAGCGCTTGAATTTATACGTCAGCATTTTGGTGATCGATTGAAAACCTATATAGAGCTTCCGGCTTATCCCGTCATTTATGATGAAAAAACAGTTGCTTTATCCGTATTGAAAAGATCCGTAGGCTTCTTAAGAGCCATTCAAATGGAAAAGAAAGAGATAGCACGCAGGGCTTCAGTTGAGGAATGGGATCTAATCATTTCGGACAATAGGTATGGAGCTCGCGTTTCCGGAATACCTTCGGTTTTTTTAGGTCATCAGCTTCAATTGAAGATGCAATGTTCCTTGTTGGGCCACCTGGCCACTTCTTTTAATAGAACCCTCATTCGGCAGTTTGATCAATGCTGGGTTCCGGACTTTCCAAATAAACTCCTTAGCGGAGAACTGAGTAGCTGGAAGGATCAAGAAAAGGTTCAGTTTATAGGGCCCCTGCATAAACAGAGTACTCTTCCCGAGCAAGAAAAACGTCTTTATCGTTATGTGGTAGTGCTGTCCGGGCCTGAACCCAGCAGAACGCGATGGGAGCAGCGCCTTTTGAGGCAGGTCGAAAATTTTAATCAAATGACACTTTTTGTTCGGGGCTTACCTGTTGAGGCAGAGATTCCTGCAGTAAAGAACAATCAGGTGCACATGGTCAATTTCATGACCAAAGACAAGCTCAATGATGCAATATCCTCGTCCGAGGTTCTTATAGGTCGAGCGGGCTACAGTACGATCATGGATCTTTGTTTTCTGAGAAAGCCTGCAGTCTTGATTCCAACACCTGGACAAACTGAGCAGGAATACCTTGCAGATTATCTCAAAGATAAATGGCCAATGGCATTTTTTAATGAAAAGGATTTTGATCTAGAAATGGTTCCTGCGGTTCTTGATGAATTGCGTCGTAGAGAATACCCTCAAGTGGATCCCCATTTACAGGCCAGGCAGGTGATTCAGCTCATTCAATCACTTTGCGGTTAAACTCGTTCATCGTCGGAGATAGTCCGCGGTGTGTGAAAGACTCGATGGCCTCGACGGAGGCATCGCATATATTTGAAAGAGTCTGCTCTTCTTTTTTTGTCCATTCGCCAAGCACATAATCTACCTGTCTCCCTTCATTAAATTCGCTCCCAATTCCGACGCGAAGTCGACTGTAATTGCTGGTGCCCAGCTGCTGCTGTATATCTTTGAGACCATTATGCCCCGCGTCACCGCCCTTACCCTTGATGCGAATATGCTGAAACGGGATGTGGATATCATCAACAACAATCAGTACGTTTTTTAAGGGTATTTTCTCCTGACTCATCCAGTAGCGCACTGCCTTACCACTCAAATTCATGAAGGTAGTAGGTTTGATGAGTACCAATTGCTTTCCACGGTATTTCATTTTGGTCTGCAAGGCATGCCGCTTTAAATCCCATTCCAGATTGTATTTTTCAGACATTCGATCCAACACCAGGAAACCGGCGTTGTGCCTTGTGAACTCATATTTCTCCCCTGGATTCCCCAACCCGGCGATGAGGTATTTCATAGTGTCTTCTTTTGGTGCAGCTTGAAAGCGGCGAAATATTTTTGAGAAAAACATCGTGCGCAATGATAATAAGTTGTTACGTGAAATTACAGCGGATCTTTGACCCGATAATCGAAAATTGGAAATAGATTGAGTACAAATGAAAAGCTGATGTATCTTAAGACAAACAGGAGACCTATGTTTTGCAGAATTTTACCCTTATTCTTCGTGCTGGCATGTCATTTCACTACCACTGCCCAGGAAGAACTTTATTTTCCCCCGGAAAGAGAATCCTGGGAGGAGCAAAGTCCTGAGGATCTGGGCTGGTGCACAGATAGCATTGAGGCTCTTTACAATTTCCTGGAACTTAATGACACACGAGCTTTTCTGGTATTGAAAGATGGCAAGATTATTTTGGAGAAGTATTTCTATAGTTTTAATCAGGACAGTCTATGG
>DATFJT010000387.1:0-3171 GCA_035269065.1 Saprospiraceae bacterium
TCTATTCCTTATGTGGATCCTAAAGTATCGGATGGTATGCCTGAGGAAGCTTCTACATATGACGAACGCTGTGCCCAAATCGGCAGGGAGATGTTTTATTTGATGTCACAGCTTAGCCGAATAACTTTGGGCAATTGAATACAAATCATTGATAAGCAGTTTCCCAAATTTCAAAGTTGCATTATCCTTCATCAGAAAAACCATCATTTCAATCCATTTTTTCGACTTTACCCTCATAACTCACTGACTGTCAACACCTCTCATCGTGATATTACAATATCATTTGAGTTCCTAAAATTTTCATTTCCATACCGTACCCAATCTGGAAAACTGCCCTCACTAAAGTTCTCAAATTTCCCTAATGAAACCTCCATCATTAAATGGAAATAATTCGTGGGTTCTAAGCCAGATGATAGGTGTTCCTAATCTGAGACAAAAAGGTCTTTTTCTACTTCATTTATTCTTTATCAATAACCCCCAAGTTGATATTTTAACATCTCCACTATCCCTTCCAAGATCCAGTACTACAAACACCCCATTTTGGCTCTAAAGCACGACATTTCAACCAAACAAACCATAACTAATTGATTATCAAATACACTAATCGTAATATTGCAATATCACTTTTAAAATCAAACCACAATTCATCCCTTCTTTGCGACAACTCATCTTATCCAAATCGAGAATAACTGTCTAAACATGATTTCGCTAAATAAAAGTGTTCATTCAGCCCTTGATAATATTCTGGAAATTTTATAAATTTTAACTCATCAAAATGAGCACACCATGGGAGCTAGCAAACTTGATCTTTTCGACGATAAAACCGTTCTCTTTTCTGGATATGCCAAATGTTTGGCCCATCCGGCAAGAGTGGAAATAATCAAATACCTGTCACTTAATGGAGTTTCCACTTTAAAGGAATTCATTCAAATAACCGGGTTGTCTCAACCCTCAGTGAGTCAACACTTGCAAATTCTGGATAAACACCAGATGCTACTCATAACCGTTGATTACAACTGCAATATCTATTCCCTCAACCCTGCTACTGTAAGCAACATGAAAGTTTCTCATGACCAGTTTTTTGATCAATTTAATTTTCCGAAATTGAGGTAAATTCGATCCCCTGGTATTTTCCCCTCGACCCAGTCCAGGGGAATCTCCGTGACCTGCCCCAATGAGTCCACAAGCTGGGCCTTATCCCCTCTGATACCAGAAAACATCAGGGTAAGGCCCTTGGAAGATGACGACTCCACCTCTTTTAATTGTCCATCCACCAATTCGTAGATCTGATCCGCCATTTTTTCTAATTCTGAATACCTGTGACTTACTAAAATTCCAACAGGTTGATACTGTCGATGATACTCCAATACCAGGTCCTGGACTTTCTCACGCATGGCTTCATCAACAGCAGCCATGGCTTCATCCAGGAGAAGCAATTGCGGACGATACATTAAAGCACGAGCCAGTGCTACTCGCTGTTGCTGACCACCCGAAAGGGATTGAGGTTTCTTATCTGCCAATTCGGTGAGCTCTAGCCTCTTCAACAACTCTTCCGCCTCCTGTCTACCTTTCTTTCCAGCTGCAAACAGTAAATTACCCAGGACAGTGAAATTGGGGAATAGAGCATATTCCTGGAAAACAATTCCTACTTGTCTGTACCGAGGAGATTTGGAAACGTTCATTTCCGAAGAAAACCAAAGTTCATTATCGAATTGAATCTCCCCGGAATCCGGAGTCAACAAACCTGCCAGCATTCTCAACAAACTACTCTTACCCTCCCCGGATTTTCCCATGATGCCGATCATCTGGCCCCTAACCCCAGATAGTTTTACATTTAAATCCAGCAAACCATTGGCTCCGTTCAGTCGCTTTTGAATATTCACTTTAATCATTGCCAGTATCTTTTCATGAGACCTCCATTGATGGCATAGACGATCATTAATATGACAAAACAAGCTATCAGTAAAATGAGAGAATAGATATGTGCTTGACTGAAGTTCAGAGCCTCTACTTCATCATAAATGGCTATGGCTGCCACTCTTGTCTTGCCGGGGATGCTGCCACCTATCATGAGGACAATTCCGAACTCTCCGATCGTATGGGCGAAGCTCAAGACTATTCCCGTTAAAATAGATGGTTTTATGTTCGGTAGCAATACGCGTAAATAACTGGTCCACTCTGATTTACCGAGG
This sequence comes from Saprospiraceae bacterium, assembly GCA_035269065.1. Taxonomy (GTDB): domain Bacteria; phylum Bacteroidota; class Bacteroidia; order Chitinophagales; family Saprospiraceae; genus DATFJT01. The sequence goes on from DATFJT010000387.1 coordinate 2,193, forward strand.
CTGATAGAGGCTTCCCTGAGTTGAAGAGGTAAATTATTCAGTCCACTTACAATAGGATGCACCATAAAAGGGAGACTGTATATTGTGGAAGCGATAACCAGACCCTCAAAACTAAAAATCAATTCTAAACCGAGACTGTCCTGTAACCATGCGCCAAAAGCATTTCCGGGGCTAAAAGCCAGCAACAAATAGAAGCCAATGACCGTCGGAGGTAGCACAAGCGGCAAACTCACCAGGCTTTCCACCATAATTTTCAACCATGATCGTTGACGATACAACCACCAAGCCAGGGGGAGGGTTACCAGAACCAAAATGAGCGTGGTAACCATGGCCAATTGCAAACTCAGAATGATGGGTGCCCAATTCATAAACCAAATGTAACCAAAAGCCCTTTTCTAAAAATAGCCGAAGCTTCTCAAAACTGTCTGTCCACCGTCAGACTGCATATAAGAGAGAAAGCGGTTCACGGCAGGGGAATGTTTTAAAATGAGGTAATCTTGCTCAATAAGCGTATAATAACGCGTAGAAATAAAAGCATGGAAGATGGAATCAGTGAGTTTATCCGAATAAAACATGGATTGTGCAGTAAGGGCAAAGTCAACAGATTCTGTTAGAAAAAAACGATTCACTTGAGAAATGCTCTCTCCATAAACCAATTGATCCGATAGGCCATCCAAAATTCCACAATTACTCAAAAACATCCTGGCCGCCTCTCCATAAGGAGCTGTTTTGGGATTGGCTACTGCTATTTTCTCTTTTTGCGAAGCAAGCCAGTCGCACTGATCCCTGCCTACAGGTTTATGTCTACTCAGAAGGATCAATCGGCCCCGGGCATAGGTATCAGGTGCCTGGACTCCAATTCCGAGCTTAGCTAATGCAAGCGGGTATTTTTTATCCGCAGAAAAGAAGAGGTCCCACGGGGCTCCCTCTCGTATTTGAGCAAATAATTTTCCTGAAGAACTAATGGTCAGTTGAACTT
>DATFJT010000388.1:0-10012 GCA_035269065.1 Saprospiraceae bacterium
CTGATCGTAGCTTACCAGATGCGCATCTGGCCAGTTCTTGAGTTTTTCCAGAATAGATTTGGACGTATAAGCCTCAGAAAGCCCCACTACCCAATAAGACTCCAGGAATCCTTTCTCGTGGGCATAACTAAAGCCATTGCCGCTGTGTCGCCCTTCAAGATCCCGACAATCCGTATGCGCATCAAAATTGACAACGCTTAATTTACTCCTGCACGCTTTGTACACGCCTTTGATGGCAGGATACGCATTATTATGGCCACCTCCGATGAGGATAGGGGTTTTTCCTGCCCTTACGATCGCCTCCACCACTGAGGCAATTTCACCATCTATGGCCTCCACTGTTTCCCTAAGCATTTCCGCTTCCTCAATTTCTGTTTCGCGGAAATAATACCCGCCAAGAAGCAAGGTTTGAGGATTGAAACTGACATTGACTTGTTGATTGAGAAAGCTTTTGAGAAAGGCGTGGTAGGCTCTGGATGCCCCAGGCCGTCCAAAATTTGCTCGTACCCCAATATCCTCACACAATCCCAGCAATACGTATTTCTGAGGAAAATCGCCCCAATCTGTCTGATCGGCAGGCTTTTGGGATGTTTCTAGTAAATCACCCAGCTTTTTCTCCCCCTTACGATTGTTGATCAGGGTATTTTTATATGCATTTTTTAGCTGATGAAATGGCATGGCTTTTATATTCAAAGATAAAACAACGATAGGGCTAAAATGCAAAATGCACCGGCTGACGTTTCAGCCGGTGCATTTTTCCTTTGATGAGGGAGTACAAACTAAACTTAATGCTATGAAAAACTTAATTTGTATATAACTTAATGCTATGCTATGTTTCTTAAGTATAGTTCAAAGATAAAGCGAATCAGCACCCGAACCTTGAACATTAATCTGAAAAAGTTGAGATTTTTTAATTATTTTTTTACTCTTATCTACTGATTATCAAGTACTTCTGATCAAATTTTATTGATAATTTCTATGTAGCTTTATCTCTTCTGTCTTTTTTCAGTGCCGCTTCGAATACGTTTATCCGTTTGACATTATAAAGATGCATCAATTCATCCTTGCTCCCACGTACAAATCAGCTTTATTTTTGATTTTTTTAAGCCCTATTATAATCACAAACATCTCATTATCAATATATTGTGTTAATTTATTTTTGAAATTAATTAGTAAATAAAGAATAAAAAAAGAAATAAAAAAAAGGCAGGTCGTTGATTACCTGCCTTTATTCTTAGAAATGTGTTGCGATTCCTTGCTTTATCTGCTAATTTGAATAGATCTCCCGATTGAGGTATAGTCATCAAAATGCCATTCCAGGAAATAATTACCCGCAGGAATGTCATCCACTTTCAGGTAACTGTTTCTTTCAAAATCTTTCTTATCGATCACTTTCTGCCCAGATTCATTGTACAAACGAATGCCTTTTAAATAAGGCCTGGCATCAGGAGCAATTTCCAGATTCAAAATATTCGAGGCGGGATTAGGATATACCTTGACTGAGGACTCCCATGGATTGACATCCTCACTGCTCAACTCCTCCTCCGGAGCGAAAATCACAATACTATCCAGATCAAATACCGGAACAGGATCACCGAAACGATCAATTCCCTGAATGCTGTCTACATCAATCAAATCGTCATCTGAACGCCTGAATCCAACCAGGTCTACAATAATACCATTGAAACTCCCCACATCCATGCGCTGGGTTATCTGAGCAGGGTTGCCATCTACCCTCACAACGGTGCAAGCCAAAATACCATCAGCTATACGAGAGCTATCGAGGAAAGTGCGCATATTTCCATCTTGCCCCATCTCATTATTCAATTCGAAATTGAAGGTTGCACTTTCAATAAACGCCGGATTGAAGTGCCAGACCCAGGACAGGCCGTATATTTCATCATTTAGATCGCCAGGGTTGAGGTATAGCGCCAATGGTTGCATCGGCTCACCGTCTTGATAGACAACTGTATCCGGTCCTCCTAATGAAGCGGGATCTTCTTTTTCAAAATAGCTTGAGAAATCATCTACTTCATCACCCTCGTCAAATGGGATTCTCTCCCCCTGGTCATGGCTCTTACCAATATTCTCCAATGACACCGTCTCGAAATCCGCCTCATCAACAAATCCATCTCCGTTGGCATCGGCGTATTTCAAATTAAGCGGTCCTTGCGACTTCCAGTCCAGGCTGTTTTGTGAGATCCATGTATTGTCACCATTTACTCTGAATGGACCTGCCTTTCCAATACCAATCCCTATGTAAAGAAAGTCTCGATAGTCACAAATACCGTCATGGTTCGCATCACCAGGGAAAACAGCATCTGCTTCCGAGCGGGAAAAACAAATATTATCGATTTCAAGGGCCTCTCCTGAGATGACCAATTCACTAATATTGCCTTCAAGAATAAGGATACCCTGGGTCATTCTCTCCTGGTATTGATGGCGATAAGTTACTCCCGTAGTCCAGTCATCCGGGAAATTACTGAAATCAGAGGCCGTTCTTTGCACCCCATTGACCTCAAGATTGCGTATGAGATTGGTTCCTTGCTTGTAATAAATGAATACGCTCTCGGCAGAACCTCCGGACGAGGCAAAGTCCAAAGACAATCCTCCACCCATGAACATATAATTCTGCTCACCGTAAACAAATTGATTGGATTGCGCATCACGCACCTGAAGGTTGAAAAAGGCCTCATCGCCATTGCCATCAATAAAAGGAGCCAAAACCAAGGCTAAATTATCTATGACGTCCAGTGTGTCTCCAGGCGTGAAAGCGGGAGATTGGAAAATATCACCGGTGTTAAATTGCTCAAAATCAACACATTGCTGCGACCAAGCCCATCCGGTGGATAAGCAAAAAAACAGCATCATCAAACCGAGCTTATGCATAATTCTATGTTTTGTCTTCGAAGAACAATTCAAAAATGCTACAAATAATTTCTTAGGTATGGTACAATTTGAATTGAATTTTGATTTTTTTTGGTTTATTTTTGCTATGAATTTAACATAAATTACTCATTTTCAACTGAAAATGCGATTTCAAATTTGAAAATTTTATTTATTGCTTCAAAACAAACTGTTCCATTATATCCAACAATTTGACCGCAAAGAAATGACCCGCTTTCGGGAATTTGCACTTTCACCCTATCATTTCAAACATGAAGATACTCGAAAGTTGATCGCTTTGCTAGATAAGTACTATCCCAATTTTAACGAACGCAATTGTGATAGAAAAAAACTATTTCAGAAATTATTCCCCGGTCAGAAACACGATCAAAAACAGTTGGCTCTTCTGTTCACCTATGCGACCAGGTTACTCGAGAAATTTCTCATTACTGAGGAACTCGAAGAATCAGTCGCTGAAAATAAAATTCTGCTTCTTAGAAAATTGCGAAAACTCGAACAAGAAAAAACCTACCGAAAACTCTATCGGAAATTCAAAACCAAGCTCGATAAAAAGAACTTTCGAGATACTCACCATTACAGATTTCAGTTCCTGCTCTCTGATGAAGCCAACCTCTATCCTGACTTTGACCGCGGCAGTAAAAAGAAACCTATCATTCAAATTAAGCAGAATAGCCTGGACAAATATTTTATGGCTGAGAAACTGCACGATGTATGTGAAATGCACGTTCGCTCTCTATTACTAAATACCACTTACGATCCGGGACTAATACAGGGCGTGGAAGATTATCTAAAACACCGAATCGACGATTTCTTAGAGGTTCCGGCAGTATACATGTATTATCATCTGTACCTGTTGATTGTTAAAGATGACGAGGAAAAATATCACCTCCTCGTAGAAGCTTTACCAAAAAATGAAAGCGCCTTCAGAAAAAAAGAGCTACAGGATTTCTATAATTTCCTGAGAAACTACTGTTTACTCAAAACCAACCAGGGTCATCAGAAATACCTGGAGGAAGTGTTTAGACTCTACAAACAACAGCTGGAGACCGGTTTAATGCTGGACAATGAAGGGATCCTGGCCGAATGGCACTATAAAAATATCATCACAGCCGGCATCAACCTTGGAGATATGGACTGGGTAGAACAGTTCATCCACGATTACAAGGACAAATTACACCCGGACCTGCGAGAAAATGCCTACTCTTACAACCTGGCCAACTTCTACTATGCCGACGAAGCCTATGATAAAGCTCAGGACCTGCTTCTAGACGTAGAATACACCGATGTGCGCTACAGCCTCAATGCCAAAATGCTGTTGCTCAGAATTTACTATGAAAAAGATGAATTCATGGCCCTGCAATCCTTACTGGAGTCCTCACGGCTTTACGTTCAGAGAAACAAACTCATTTCCGAAGAAGTCAAACTTCGTTATTACAATTTCATCAAATTTGCAAGACGCGTGTACAATGTTCAAAATCACGTTGGTTATTCCGCAGATGAGAAAGTGGCCCGCATCATTAATCGAATTGATGAAGAATTGAAGAAGACGCAAAACATTTTCTTTAGATCCTGGTTAGACGAAAAAATAAGGGAGGTTAAATCTGGAATAGGCCTTGAGTCCTATGTCGAACAGTCCTAGTTACTTGCTCGACTTTACCATTAATTCTTTCACTCAATATTTTATTTCTCTATCTTCACGCTAATGGATCTTCACGCAGACAAATACTCCTGGCAACAACTTTGGAATATGGATTTGCCACCCATAATCCTCTATGCGGCACCTGTTATGTTCGCCCTTGTTGCGTTGGAATGGTACATTCAATTTTACAGAAAAGGCCAATCCTTTGACGGCAAAGACCTGATGGCTTCCACTTTGATTGGCATCGGGAACATCATCAGCACGGCTATCACTAAGATTTTCACTTTTTATCTGGTTTGGCTTACGTACTATTATGTGGCGCCGATAACAATCCCCGCCACTTGGTGGTCTGGAATTCTCTGTTTGATTGGTATTGATTTTGCCCGCTACTGGGCTCACCGGGTTGCCCACGAGCAAAGGTTTTGGTGGGCCACACATGTCCCTCATCACTCATCAGAGCAATATTATTTCGGAGTAAGCTTCAGGCTGAGTTGGGTCCAACAACTCAAGGTGTTTTTCTTTCTCCCCGTCGCTGCAATAGGTTTTGACCCTATCGTATTTTTCATTTGTCACCAGATAGAGGTGCTTTATCAATTCTGGATCCATACGGAGTACATCAAGAAATTGCCCCGACCGATTGAGTATATCTTCACAACTCCTTCTCATCACAGGGTACATCACGCGACCAATCCGCAATACATTGATAAAAATTACGGATCAACCCTGATCATATGGGATAGAATATTTGGCACCTTTGAGCCAGAGGTGGAGAAACCTGTCTACGGCATCACGCAACCGGTAGATAGTTACAACCCGGTCAAACTCGTATTTCATGAATTTGGAAACATGATTCGGGATATGAGAAAGACTCCGGGACTGGTGCCTAAATTTAAATTACTTTTCAGCTTGCCAGGCTCGGTTTATGACAGGCATAAAAATAAGTTTGTCCGCGAAGAAGGCATTAACAGCTAATCAACTCGGGAAATAGTTATCCATTCTTTCCTTTACTCAATGATTTGCTAAATTTGATGGTGCAAATCACTGGCTCATGTTAGAATTTCCAGATTTTTCTACACCAGATGTGTGGCTCAGCTTTTTGACACTTACCTTTCTGGAAATAGTGTTGGGAGTGGATAACATCATTTTCATTTCGATTACTGCCAACCGGCTCAAAAGCGAAGAAAGACCAAAAGCAATCAACATCGGCTTGATATTGGCCATGGTCATGCGGATAGCCCTTCTTTTCGGGATTTCCTGGCTGATTGCATTTAATGATTCCTTATTTACCATTGATTTCATAGGTATCAAAGGAGGGTTCAGCGGACAGAGTCTTATTCTTATCGGCGGGGGCATCTTCCTCCTGTATAAAAGTGTAACTGAGATCCACCACAAACTGGAGGGAGAATCCAATCTAGGAGGTAGCAAGAAAAGCATGAGTTTCACCAATGCCATCATTCAATTGACCGTCATCAATATTGTATTCAGTTTTGATTCTATTTTAACTGCTGTCGGAATGACCAACGGATTACAGGGCGCTCTGCTTATCATGATCGTAGCAGTAGTGGTATCAGTGCTCATTATGATGCTCTTTGCGAATCCTGTGACCAAATTTGTGGACAAACACCCTACTATACAAATGCTAGGGCTGTCCTTCCTGTTGCTCATTGGATTTATGCTTATCATAGAAGGGGCACATCTGGCGCATTTCACCATTGGCGGCAATGAAATAGGGGCTGTTCCAAAAGGATATTTATACTTTGCTATTGCGTTTTCATTGCTGGTCGAATTTCTAAATTTGCGGTTGAGAAAAACGAAGGATCCTGTACATTTGCATGGGCCTGAAGACCAGGCACAATAAAATATTATGGCAGACAAACCATCCATTAAAAGTGTAAAGACAGACATTGCTCTACTCGTTTTACGCGTAGTGTTCGGCTTTTTCATGATTGCCCGGCACGGTTGGCCCAAATTTCAAAAGCTATTTAGTGGAGAGGAGATTCAATTCATCAATTTCTTAGGGTTGGGCGAACAATTCAGCTTGGCTTTAGCGGTATTCGCGGAATTGCTGTGCTCCTTATTAGTCATCCTGGGGTTAATGACACGTCTCGCTACGATCCCCTTGATCATCACCATGCTGGTGGCGGTATTCATTGTGAATTTTGGGAACCCTTTGAGTGACCTGGAACTGGGTTTTCTCTATTTAGGGGCTTTCCTTGCCTTGTTTTACATGGGATCAGGTAAATATTCCCTGGACTATTGGATTTCCAAAGTTTAAGAAATAAGCGAAATTAGGTCCTGATTCTTTTAATCTCCGAATCGATAACCGAAAGCCTTAATGTCACGCGCAAACCATTGAGCTACAATGTCCCTTGATTGCTCATTATAGAAATCTATATAAGGTCGATTATCCGTCTTGTTCAGGTGGGGTAATTTTGCAGTGATTCCCAGTTGAAGAGCCACTTCCTCAAAACCCTCCACTAATCGCTCAAAACGAATTAATTTATCTACACCAAGTTGACCAGATTCATCTTCCAACCAGGCGTACTGATCCTGAAACATTCTTGGCTGATCATAATAAAACATATCTTTTTCCGGACCATACGTCTTCAACACCCAGTCTGCAAAAGGCAATGGACGTTCTGATAATTGGGTTTGATTGGTTTTGACCCGGTATTTATAATGCGATACCACTTTGTCCCAGGGATTGCGAACGATTGAAAAGGTAAAAGCACGTTTCCATCTCCGCCTGCCAATCGCAGATTTGACCTCGCGCACACTGAAATGCATCTTTCCTGGCAGATCCAGGGCTTTACCCACACTGATCCCTCCAGTTTTATTGATATGGATGAAAACGAAAAGGCCATCAGGGGCTCTTCTAAGACTGTCCCTTGGGGTCAACTCCCTTTGACTTCTGTTCAATCCTAGAATCCGCTCTAAGCTTCTAAAGGGAAACATATATCGGGTACAATTTTAAAAATGTAACTTTGTAAGACGCTGACCAAAAGCTGATCAAGACTCAAAAATACGCATCACCAATATGAAGAAAATATTACAATTCAACGAGGCTGGTTTCAAGTTACTGCTGTGTTGCTTAGTCCTTTTCTTTCTTCAGTCTTGTAGAAAACCTGAAAACAGCGTCCAACAAAGAGACTTTCAGTTGGTCCAGGGGAAATGCATGGGCACTTCCTACTCCGTAAAATATTTCGATCCGGGTAACAGAGACTTTTCCAAAGCGATTGACTCCATTCTTTTTGTTTTGGATAAAAGAGCCCTCTCTACCTACAGTGATAGCAGCACCATTGGTGTATTCAATTGGAAGAAACAATTGGTGCTCGATACTCTGGATGCAGTCATGGTACACTTTCTTGAAAATATGCAGATTTCCAGACAGGTTTTCAAGAAAAGCAGGGGGGCATTTGACCCAACAGTCATGCCTTTGGTCAATTATTGGGGATTTGGCTTCGAGGAACGTGAAATTGAAAACAGAGATACCTCGCGGATTGCTTCTATTCTCCAATTCGTCGGAATGAATTCGCTTAGAGACAGCAGTAGAAACCATGAAGTTTTTATCTGGTCGGATCACGACAGTCTGATGTTGGATTTCAGTGCCATCGCTAAGGGTTACTCCACAGAAGTCGTAGCCAATTTCTTAAAAAGTAAAAACATTCAAGATTATTACATTGAGGTCGGCGGAGAATTGGCTTTAGGCGGCAGAAACCCATCGGGAACGGAATGGGTCATTGGAATCAATCAGCCTACGATGGACAGTGAAATCACGGAAATTTACCAGACCCTTCAGCTTTCTGATTGTTATGTGGCGTCCTCCGGCAATTACCGAAATTACTACCAAATTGGAGATCGAATCATCAGTCATACCATCAACCCCAAGACAGGATTTCCGGAGCGGAACAATATTTTAAGTACTACAGTCATTTCTAATCAGGGAGCAAAGGCCGACGCATGGGCGACAGCTGGTATGGTTATGGGATGGCCCTACTTTTTGGATGTAGTCCAAAATGAACCCGACATCGAGGCGTACATTATTTACAGCGATGAGAAAGGAATGCTGAAAGACACGGCTAGCTCGGGAGCTAAGGTTTTTTTATTACCTTAATAAACTCGCTTTCAATTTAAATGAGAACTATGGAATTCAATCTTGACAAAGATCTGTGCTTTTTTGATTTGGAAACTACAGGTCTGCATGTAATTCGCGACCGCATCATTCAAATAGCCATTGTCAAGTACCCAGCTGATGGCACAGAAGTTAAAGAGTACAGTACCCTCGTCAACCCGGGTATCCCCATTTCCCCGGAATCTTCGGAGGTAACGGGTATAGTTGCCGAAGACATCAAAAATAAGCCCAGCTTTAAGCAACTCGCGGTAGAGGTTTACGACTTTATCGGTGACAGTGACCTCGCTGGTTTCAACTCCAATCGCTTCGATGTGCCAATTCTTATGGAAGAGTTTCATCGCGTCGGACTTGATTTTTCTATAGAAAATCGTCGATTGATTGATGCGCAACAGATTTTTTATAAAATGGAACCGCGAAATTTGGAAGCAGCAGTGCGTTTTTATTGCGACAAGAACATGGAAAACGCTCACGATGCCATGGCGGATGTGCGCGCCACCATAGAGGTGCTTAAAGGCCAGATTGAGATGTACCGGGAACGCGACTATCTCAATAAGGACGGAGAAAAAGTGGAAGTCCCCGTAAAGAATGATATGGACTCTTTATCTCGCTTCAGTACCAACCCGGATATCCTGGATGTCACCCAGCGTCTGAAATACGATAAATCCGGGATGGTCATTTTTAATTTTGGTAAATACAAAGGGAGAAAAGTGGCAGATGTCTTCAAAGATGACCCTCAATATTACCGTTGGATCACGGACAAGGAATTCAGTGTCCAGGTTAAGAATATTGTTAGAAATATATATACCAATGAGGTGGTGGGTCATAGGAATAATTAGCGGATGCCTTTTGTTTGCTTCTTGCCGGGAAGAGACGGATGGCTGCTGCGATGACAGCTTTGCTACTAATTTCGACCCAGAGGCAGAGGAACGTACCTGCTGTGACTATCCTCTTTTTGTGGTGGGCATGGATCATTACTTCAGTGATGACTCCTCAAATGTCATCCCCGATACCGGCATTTATACATTGACCAATGCTCCAGAAGACAGTTTTCAGATAGTGAGTAGTGCGTGGTTCTTCAATGATCTGCAAGTCCATATAGACGACCAGTGGATAGACTTAGAAGGAGAAACAACCATTATTGAGACTGATGGCACAGAGCGACAGGTAATTAAAAATTTTGACGTACACGAACGCCAACGCTTTCGATTGGCCGAACCCGGGATACTGAGAAGGAGTGAGCGACCCGATAGCCTTCGATTATCGTTGGGTTGGACCGGTGTGATGCTGGATACCACAGATTTCAGCCTATCAGATAACGCTGCATTGCGGAATGC
>DATFJT010000389.1:0-3754 GCA_035269065.1 Saprospiraceae bacterium
TCTGATACTTTTTGGTGGATGCCGGGTCGAATGTCGGCCGGTAAATGAGCGAAAACCAGAGCGACCAGATCATACCTTTCTTTCGGCCAGGGAAAATCCTCTACCCGATGATGTAAATAGTTGAAGCCGATACCCTCTCTCTGGGCCAAATTTCGCGCTTTTCGAATGCCCTCCACAGAAGCATCAAACGCATCCACCTCCCAGCCCATTCGAGCAGCGTACACGGCATTTCTACCTTCGCCCTCCATCGGCAGCAACAAGCGCCCGGGAGGACGGCTTTCAATATATTGTGCGAAAAAAGTATTAGGGGCTTTCCCATACACATATTCTTCAGCAGCAAATCGTTCATCCCAAAAGGTAGGCATAGATACTATTTTGTCTTTGTCAATACGACTGTAACAATCATCCCCGGATTTCGTTGGGGTCGGCAGTGGAAAAAGTGTGCTTTGTAAATAGAGGGGACCTCAAGTCATCACTGGTTATTTTTAACGCTTCAAAAGCAAAATTGTAAGTTTAGCTACTGTCTTTATCTCGATATTATCCACTTTCAAAATATGTTTTTGATATTATTTAAGTCAGAATGATTTTCTGTGCAAATAATTAAATTGTTGTTAAATAAAAGTATTTTTTTAAATAAAATCAATAAATTATTTCTGCTGAAATGATTTTTTATATAACTTAGTAATATCATCTTGATTTTATCATTTCTAAATATTGTAATATGAATACTTTTACACAAGCTCACAAGCTCACAAGCTCACAAGCTCACAAGCTCACAAGCTCACAAGCTCACAAGCTCACAAGCCTAAACCATCTGCAGGCATAAGCGGAAAGAAGAAAATGCCGATACTCATCATGAGCTTATTCGGTACTCGAAAAAAATGCTTAAACATTTTTATGTTACTGTTCCTGGGATTCTTTTCTGTTTCGGCTGGAACTTTACAGGCTCAAACTACAGGCTGTCCGGATTGGTCCATTTGTATAGAGACAGATCCCGAGAATTGTGAACTAACAGAAATTAGCCTTAATGGCTTACAGGGTGAAAATATTGCTGGTTTGTTTTTGGATATACAAGTAGGGAATCCAAATGTAACTATTGATGCATCAGCCACTTTAGCAGCATTTCAAAGCACAGATATAGGAATGCACCCTTGGTTTTCTTCGTCAGCCACCGTTCCAATTGCTATTGTTGGAAATACGATAAGAATAAAATATGTGGCTACTGGCACAAATGCCAATCCTTATTCTGTCACGGAAGAATGTTTGGCGTTGGGAACGATTATATTGGATGAAATTGAAACCTGTGATGATAGTTTTGATCCATTAATCACTATCACCTCCTCTGACCCCTTTTCAATTTCTCCTTTATATTTGGGTGCTGATATCATGTCAGCTACTGCTTGTCCAACCTTCACCTTGGACTGCCCCTGCTCCCAGGATATTTGTCCAGATGATTGGGGAATTCGCTTTGTGGAAACGGGTGAATGTGATCGTGTGCGGGTATCAGTAAGAGGTTTGGGAGGTGAGGACTTGGCTGGCATGACAATGAACATCAATTTAGATCCAAACATTCCCGCAATTGATCAACAAGCGACACAAGCCTCTTATCAAAATTCTTGGTTTGCGACTCGGCCATGGGATGTCAACCAAATCACCTTCAATGGCAATCAAATCACGGTTTCTCTTGTGGACTTATCTGGAAGTTATCCTGTTCAGAATAACGATGCATTTTTAATGGATATTTACTTTGAAGCAGAGCCTGGAGAATGTTATAGTTTTTCAGAGCCCACTTTGAATTTTGGATTGTCCGGTGTGCGAATAGGCGACAATTTTGGAGATTCTGAGCGTTGCGACCTGCCTGGGTTAATTGGCTCTGGTTTTGAAACTTGTTGCGAATCGGTTACGCTTTCAGGCAATGTGTTGCGCTCACCTGCCGGGCCCGCCTGCGATGAAGGGATTAATTATGGATTTCCGGGAGGAACTGTTGAAGTTAGTTCTACGACCAGTTATTTTAATAAAACACTGGTTACAGACCCGGATGAATCCTATACAGTTGAAGTGTTTCCCAACCAAACATATACGGTTCGTCCGGATTATACAAGTGACTTTTTAGATTTATGTGGAGTAAACTCAGCTGATATTGATGAAATCCGAGATGTTATTTTAGGTGTAATCCCTTGTTTTCCAAATCTTGATGTTGCGAATGCAGCAGCAGATATATCTGATGATAATAATAATGTAAGTACGTTCGATATATTATTGATTCAACAATGGATTTTGGGATTTCCTTCTTCCTCTAATAATGATGTTTGGCGTTTTATGACCAATGACGATTATCTAATCGATTTTGCTGGATCTCCTGCCTGTCCCGGGCTTTCCGTTCCTACTTACGATAGAGAGGACATCGTTCCAGTTATCAACTCTCCGGTGACGAGTGATTTCCGAGCTATAAAAATGGGTGATGTCGATGGAACTTGCACGCAATGTATTGACCCTAATGCCATCATGGGTGGTCGCGATATCGATTTGATTGCTAAGTGGAACAGGGAGCGTAATGTTTTGGAGTTCTCACTGGATGACCCTTTATTAGACGGAATTACTGTTTTAGCAGCTGCAGTAGACGGTTTCGGTCTCAGGGATAATGCAAAATTGTCCTTTACATCAGATGATGAGCTATTAGTTTCTGGAAAAGGAACCAAAGGCGTAGGCATGGTCTGGACCTCTACTGAGCAGTTTGGTACCTCATTGAACGCCCATGAAACCATCATGGAGATAGAAGTAGACCCATCCATACAGCGAATTGAAGAATTCAATTTACATTTGAATGTAGGCGAAATGATGATGAATGGGAAGCGCTATTTATTTAATCTGATTGTGGAAGAGAAGGAATCAGCGCGTAAAGACGAAGAATGGAGCATTTATCCCAATCCAGCTACAGAGTTTATTCATATTCGAAGTTCTAATGGGCAAGCCCAAGTGGATATGGATTTGGAAATCATAAATACGAGTGGTCAATCTGTGTATAGAAAAGTTGGTGTGAACCTTCATAAAGACGGCAATCGAATAGCTATTCATGAGTTGCCATCCGGCATGTTTATCCTTCGATTGCATACAGCAGATAAAGAGATACAATTGCCCTTCGTAAAAATAAGGCCGTAATATGATAAAACGGATTTTATTAATATTGAGCGTTTGGGGCTGTGTAAGTAGCCTCAACGCTCAATCTTTAATAGGTGTTACTTTAGATCCGGATGTTTTTGATTTGTTTCATATGTTAGAGATGGATCTGGATGATTGCACGAAAGCTGATACCATCGTTAGTTACTTTAGACTTGGTGGTACAGGAGATATGGTCTGCGGTCCTGATAGTAATTTTTATGTTGTGCACGGTGGTCCAGAATTAACATTGGTGAGGGTTGATCGTCAAAGTGGTGCTGTGGAGGATTTAGTGGAATTTCCATTTCCTGTTGGTGGCAACGTTTCTGCCATGGCATTTCGTCCGAATGGGGACTTGATACTGGGTGCAACGGGCCCCATTCGTTTTGCCGTATATAATATTTATACTGAAGAATTTACAGAGGAATATCCGGTTTTCAACTCTATTCCCGGGGAACTTGGATCTATTGGTTATTATAGGGGGCGATTATTCGGCACGAATTCGACGACCGGCATCTTTGAGATTTTTCTGGAAGAGGATCGTATTGAAGTCATCGCCAATCAGCCGGCTGGATTAGGGCTTTTTTTTGGCATGCAA
>DATFJT010000390.1:0-8079 GCA_035269065.1 Saprospiraceae bacterium
AAGGCAATTTTATTACTCCCCTTAATTTTCAAGGATTATGCTGAAAGCACTGGTAGTAGATGATGAGAAAAATGGGCGGGAATTATTGAGGCATATGCTTAATAAGTACTGCAAGAATGTAGAAGTTTGCGGATCGGCAAAAGATGTTATTTCTGCAGTTGAATTGATTAACCTAGAGAAGCCTGATGTTGTTTTTCTTGATATTGAGATGCCGGGAGGTAGTGGCTTTGATGTATTGGAAAAAACAAACTACAAAGACTTTTCTGTGATTTTCGTTACCGGATATGACCACTACGCTATTCGAGCTATTAAATATGCGGCTAAGGATTATCTGCTCAAACCAATTGACCTTGAAGAGTTGAAAGAAGCCACCCGAAGAGCATTAGAATTCAAGCAGAATTGGCAAATGGGTACTTTGCCATCCCCAAATGCAATGAACAAGAAGGATGCAAATAATGAAATCATCATTCATGGTAAATTCAAAAAGCAGGTGCTAAATCCTGGCGATATTATTTACCTGGAATCAGCTGGGAACTATACTTTGATTCACCTTATTGATACTGTACCCGTTATGGCTAGTAAAAACTTAACTCACTTCGAAAGAATCATGTATAAGATGAATTTTTATCGCCTTCACCGCAAGTACATGGTCAATCTTTCCAAGGTAAAAGAGGTTCGGACGGGAAGAAAGGTATCTGTAGAGATGGAAAATGGCATGGAATTGCCCCTGGCTGTTCGGAGAAAGGGTGGTTTTCTCAGGAAATTGAATGAATTGGAGCACTGAAATTGCCTCTCAGAAAGCAATTACAAGCGAATAATCAACGCTTATACAATAAACATGCACGCTTATACAAAATAAGGCCTGTTTTTTGGTGCGTAATACGTCCTAGTCTTACTTTTAGATGACCTTAAGGCTCAAAACAATTTATACGACAGAATGGGGATTGCTTTAGGGATTCGATGGATCTGCTCCAGATGTACACCCATCCCAAACAATCTTACTCGAATTGTTTTGATGGAAACGCTTAAGTCCCCATTCTTTTTTTTACCCTAAAAGTCGTTTGAGCCATTTCATTTTTCCTTTGTAAGGAGGATATTTCATCGAGGGATCTGGCCAGGAGTTGGAACTCAGAATACTTTTTTCATGAGAAAAGGTGAGAAAGCTGTTTCTCCCGTGATAATTTCCCATACCACTTTCCCCTATTCCTCCAAAAGGTAAATGTGGGTTGGCTAAATGAACGATACAGTTGTTTCTGCAAGCAGCTCCACATGAAAAGTGGCGAACGAAATTCTTCCATAGCCTTTTGTCTTTTGTGAACATGTAGGCAGCAAGCGGATTGGGATGATGACTCAGTAATTCGTAGAGTTCTTCTTCATCCTTCCAGCTTACTATAGGCCAGATTGGACCGAAAATTTCTTCGCGCATCAAATCGGTATCAAAATCGTCAGTTTCTACGAGTGTAGGTTCTACGTATAACGCCTCTGCATTTGATTCACCCCCATGTATTATCTGAAATTCGTTCTCATTCAACAATTGTTGCATCCTATCAAAAGCTCTTTTATGGATCATCCGGCCGTAATCGGGACTCTGCAAGGGGATATCACCGTAAAATTCTTTGATATTATTTTTGATAAGAGAAATGGTCTCTTTTTTTACATCTTGATGTATGAGAAGATAATCAGGGGCAACGCAGGTTTGTCCAGTATTGTAAAATTTACCCCAGGTCAGTCGTCTGACGGCAGTTTTTAAATCTACTTTTTTGTCTACGATACCCGGGGACTTTCCTCCAAGCTCCAATGTGACAGGACTCAAATTTTTTGCTGCCATTTCCATGATCTTCCTTCCAACAGTTGTGCTTCCTGTGAAAAATACATGACCGAACTGATTGTTTTGCAAGAGGTGCGACACCACTTTTTTTCCTTCCCCCTGCGCCAAAGCTATATAGCGCTCATCGAAGATATCCTTTAGCATTCGTTCTAATAGAAGAGATGTATGTGGTGCATTTTCTGAGGGCTTGAGGATGGTGCAATTTCCTGCAGCCATTGAACCAATTAAGGGCGCCAAAGCCAATTGAAACGGATAATTCCACGGAGAAATGATCAATGAAATACCTTTGGGCTGATAGTAGATTTTACTCGAGGATATCTGCAAAAAAAGTGGGGTAGGCACTGATTCAGGCAATGCCCATCTTCTTAGGTTTTTGAGGGTATAATCAATTTCTTTCAGCACAAATACCAGTTCAGAGGCATATGACTCAACTCGATTTTTACCCAGGTCATTTTGAAGAGCCTGGTAAATGTCCTCTTCCCTCTGCTCAATGGCTTTTTTTAGTCTCTTCAATTGTTCTTTACGCCATTTGATATCGAAGGTCTGGGTAGAATTGAAAAAGTCACGTTGCTTTTTCACGAGTAAATCAAGATGATCTGTGGATGTATTTTCTATCTGGATAATTTGAGTCATCGTCAACTATTATTAATTGTTATTTCCGAGCCCTTTGGGTGAGAAAATACAAAATTTTATACAACGGCCGGGGTATAAAAGATCAGGTACAGAGCCAATAAGAATTTGAATGTCCAAAGTAGAGTTCGGATCCAATTAGAAAGTGTTAATCTCCGAATGACATTCTTGTCCTTGCCGTGAGCTAATCGGGCATGCATAGGAACTTGTATAAAAAAAGTACTTCCCCAAAGTCCCAGGGTTAAGATCAGATGGCCCCAAAATAGCAATCCATAGGAGAAAATAATGACCAATGCCATCGCCAGGATCAATTCTAAGACCATAAGAGGTGCGACGAAAAAACCAATGTTTCGTGTGTGTAGGGTATGAAATGTATGAAAATCATGCGCGTCAATAAACGCAAATCCAGGATAATGAACAAGTTGCACTACCCAAATCAGTCCAAAAAGAGTTGCTGTAACTGATAAATTAATAATGAGGAGCCATGTCTCCATGAAGCATTATTGCCCGCACAGGCATTTGAATTCTGCAAATGAATTCGTGGCCGAGTGCCATTCAAAGTCGTCGTTATAGCCGTCCATTTCCCAAAAAAACTTATTTCTGGGGCTGTCGTAATTGCCGATCTCATTCATGGTTTCTGTGTCGTACACCCTCCCATTGATGACTGTATACTTCACAGTTTGTGTATTTTGAATGTCCTGCAATGGATCTTCTTCCAGCACGACCAAATCGGCCAATTTACCCTTTTCTAAGGACCCCAGGTCATCACCCATACCGATGTATTGCGCCCCGTGAAGGGTGGCTGCCCTTAATACTTCGAAGTTACTGAGACCTCCTTGGGCGAGCATCCACATCTCCCAGTGCGCACCGAGTCCCTGCAGTTGACCATGGCCTCCTACGCATACGTGCACGCCGTTATCTACTAACTTTTTACAGGATTGCGCACTGAGAATATGCCCATTTTCGTATTCTTCCTGGGGTATCATTTTCCTGTGTCGGCTGCGACTGTCAATGATTTTCCTTGGGGTATACTTGAGGAGTTTCTCATTTTCCCAGACTTTGCTGTGCTGATACCAGTAATACTCCCCATTGACTCCTCCGTAATTCACAATTAAAGTCGGCGTATTGGCCGTTTGACTTGCTCCCCAAAGTTGTAATACATCATTATATAAGGGGGCGACCGGTATATTGTGTTCTACACTGGTATGTCCGTCCAGGATCATGGTCATATTGTGAAAAAACGTTGAACCACCTTCTGGATAAATCATCACTTCCTGCTCTCTAGCAGCCTTGATCACCTGCTGTCGCTGATTTCTGCGCGGTTGGTTGTAACTCTTTACCGTGAATGCCCCAAAGGCGGCAGTGCGGTGAATAGCAGAGTGGGCATCTTCATAACTGTTGATCACCGCTTTGAAATCTCCTTCAGCACCGTATAGAATAGTACCGGTGGTAAATATCCTGGGTCCGACCATATGGCCTGCCCGCACCATCTCAGAATTGCTCAGAGACATCTCTGTATTGGAAGAGGGGTCGTGTGTGCAGGTAATTCCATAGGCCAGATTGGCGTAATAAGGCCATTCTTTTTGTGGGGTAATGCCATACCTGAAGGCATTTAAGTGGGCATGTGTGTCTATAAATCCAGGCACAATAGTTTTTCCCTCAGCATCAATGACCTTTACGTCTTGCGGTATGTTTAAAACATCCATGGACCCAACAGCTTCAATTCTGTTGCCATTGATCAGTATTCCTCCTTTCTCAATCACCTCCTCACCATTCATGGTAATTATTTTGGCATTGATGAATGCCAGGCTTCCCTCGGGTCGGTCGGTTTCCAATTTGAGCTCTATGGCTATAGTGTCCATTTTTATTTGGCCGATACTGTCAGGTGATCCTTCAAGGAAATCGAAGGCTTGTTGCAGTTCTACAGTGTAGAGCTCTTCCCCCATCATCCAACTCAAAGCGCTACTGTTTTGACGCCACTGCAGATTTAAGCCAGCATCGTCCGAAACTTTTGCAAGTGGCAGTGCCTTTTGTTTGGCTGATAGGTCAAAAGTCTGTCCTGTTTCGCTGAAAGGCATAATATATACATCATACAATTCAGTGAAAGCGAGCCATTTGTTGTCAGGGCTGATGGCAAATTGGTTGCTGTATTTGGATTGAAAATGCACGCGTTTGTCCTTCCCTCTCAGATCGACAGAACAATAGGCCTTTTTCAGCTTACCAAATAGATACCCTCCTAACATATAATAGATGCGTTGTCCGTCCGGACTGAACTTGGGAAATGCGCCTTCTTCGGTTACCTGTGCTGTTTCGCCGTTCTCCATGGACAACAGGTAAATACCAGGATTGGCGCCATAGGCATAACCCATCGCGGAGTTACCGGATTCTTTTTGAAAAATAATGGACTGGCCGTCCGGGGCATAGGATGGATTCCTGTACAGTCCCTTTTCCTTAGTCCATTTCGTTTGATTGCCACCGGCTCTATCGCAACTTACAATGGCGCCTTTTTCTTCGTCATTCCAGGTCACAAATATGATGCGCTGTCCATCCGGGGACCAAGAAGGTTCGAATTCAAAATCGGTTCCCTTTGTGAGTCTTTTGGGTTCACCATCAGGCAGTTCTTTGATATACAAGTAACCCGCGGCATTGAATGCGACATATTGACCATCCGGCGATATGGCTCCTCCCCGAATTACCTTGGCATTAAAGTGATCAGGGTCAGGGTTTTGTTTGAATCGCACAGCCTGGGTAATGCGGTGCATGGCCTCTGCTTCGAATGGGATGATTTCGCTTCCCCCCGTTTTAGTGTCGATTTTTCTGATTTTACCCTCGGCCCAAATGATCACATGACGATTATCGGGCAACCAATTGTAATTGGGATACACACCAAAAATGGCCCATGCTTCCTGTTGGTCTTTTGATAAATCGTCATACACAGGGCGATTGATACCTGTTGCCAGATCCCGGACGAATAAAACGGATTTGCTCCTTACCCTACGGACGAAGGCCATTTTTTCACCATTTGGAGATATCTGAGGTCGCACGGCGCCTCCCGGACCACCCACCAGTGTTTTTAATTCCCCCTTTTTTCTGTCATAGCGACGGATGACGTAAATTTGGTCATTTGGATCCTTGTTGTACTGGAAGAATCCACCCGGGTACATATCCTCAGAAAAGAATAAATATCTTCCGTCCGGACTAATACAAGGTTCTCCAGCATCTTGCTGATCGTTCTTTTTCTTGGTGAGCTGTATCCCGTTGCCTCCAGATCGATGGTACATCCACATTTCACCGGCGCCTAAAGATCTGGTAGAAGTGAAGTGTTTTCTGGCGATCAGGTATTGTCCGTCAGGCGTCCATACAGCATTGTTCAGCAATCTGAAGGTCTCTTTTGTTACTTGTTTTAAATCCTCGCCATTGATGTCCATCGTCCAGATATTATCGGCACCTTCGCGATCACTGGTAAAAGAAATCCTTTTTCCATCGGGGCTAAAACGGGGTTGAATTTCCCAGGCATGGCCCTGCAGCAAAACTTCTGCTTTTCCACCGGTCACGGGCATTTTGTAAATATCTCCGAGCAAATCAAATACAATTGTTTTGCCATCCGGGCTGACGTCCAGGTTCATCCACGTTCCTTCGTCAACGCTAATGACAAGACTGTCATAGGGTGCCAGTGGCTTATTGATGTCCCATTTCTTTTTCTTATCCTCTTCTTGTGCTGTCACTAGTAATGCGACGCAAAGGAAGGCCAGGGAGCATATAAGATTGATTTTTTTCATGGTGTTAAACTTTGCCATTTGATAAATCCCCCGGTCTACCATATGGTCCGGAGAATCTAAAACTTATTTCTAATTGTACGGCTTCAGGAGAAGAATCTGATTACCTGCTTCGAGAGTCGCCCTTTCTATGTTCATCCATTGAGGCCGCAACTCTCCGGAATAGTATAAATCAGCCTGATCCCTGTAATGTCTGCTAATCGGATTTCCACTTTGACCGGTGGGCAGCACATTCCAACTGCTATCCGGGTGGGCCATATCAATGACGCGTCTCACTGCAGCACCACCAAAAACTTCCAGGTGAAAACTACTGTCCAAATGAATCAATTGATTCAATGGGGATTCACTGCCTCCATCTTGTGAATAGGGCCCTACATTAAAGTAGGATGAAAGCCAGCCTATCTGACCGATAGGGTGCTTGTGTTCGGCAGAATGAAAGCGATCCCAGGTCCAGCTGTCCATATCCTCTCCCAGCTTAGCTTTGATTTCCTCCACAGCTTCGGTCAGCGATTGGCGAATGAGTTCTTCCCTGCTTTCTTTTTTTGTTGTCTGAATATTGTCCCACCAGGGATTTTCCTCAGCTAGCAAAAACTGACGAAAACTACGCTTGAACATATGGTTTTTGAGCCAAAGGGCATACATGTCCTCGCCAAACTCATCTGCACAAGAATTGTACATCAGTTTTCTCAACCATTGATAAAAAATGCCCGGGGCAACATCACTTTTTTCGTGCGTACCTTTCCAAGTTTTGAGCTTTTTGATGATTTCTGGATAGGTATCTTCAGGTACTTCCCTGAGCAAAATTTGACAAACCGTATCGTATTCTGGATTGGTGTGGTCGAGCATGAGCATTTTCAACTCCTCAGGCGACCATTTTTCTTTCTGGCTGACCAAATGATGCAGGCGTTCGTAACGATCTGATGGCAAATAGTAACCTGAATGCAACTTGCCCAGGTAGGGTTCAGGCTGATTATTAGCTGTAATAATGACCCCGGAAGGTGGATTTTCGGAGTGGGGGTTCTGATTAAAATCCAGGTATCGAAAAGCTTCATCCGAGGAATTGCTTCCGTCAAGGAAAACCTTGCTGTTTACAGTAGCTGGTCTTTCCAGGATTTTAGCCATGCTCCACCAGGCAATATTCCCTTCTATATCTGCATACATCAAGTTGATGGGAGGTGAATGAATCAAGCTGGCCGCCTTTTTGACCTCCTGCATTGTGTTGGAGGTTGCCATAAGATAGGTTGCTTCCGGATTTCGGGCCAATGCTTTCGTGTAGCCCCAATCAACTGAAACGGGTTTGGCCGTGATGGCGGGAATTTCACTGACCACATCGTTTACAAGAGGCCCATGTCTCGTTTTACGGACCGTCAGCGATACACTGTCGGCATCTTTGACGGCTATTTTGTAATGTAGGGTGTCCATGTTCTCCCAGGAACTGTCGAAGCGCACCTGTAGGGGATTATTGGGGTTGTATTCTTCTACGAAAAAATCCATATCGTCGGTCTGCAGCATCGTCATACCCCACGCGTGGTGTTCATTGTGGCCGATGATTGGAAACGGGAAACCGGCGATGAAGTTCCCGTAAATATTCCGACCTGGATAGCTCAGGTGTGACTCGTACCATGTAGCGGGGTGGCTAAACCTGATATGGGTGTCATTTACTAAAATGGGTTTGCCGCTTATTGTGCGGTAACCATCGAGCACGATACCGTTGCTCCCTTGGAAAAGTCCAACTGGAATTTTCCCCAGGATATGTCCCAGGGCGTCCTTTATATCTGCTGGTTCCTGCATGGCATTGCTGTCAGCATGAACAGGAATACGCAATCTTCCTTCTGGAGAATCCAT
>DATFJT010000391.1:0-15350 GCA_035269065.1 Saprospiraceae bacterium
CGTTCTATTGGTGAGTAACCGAGACTATCGGATTTTATGAACGCATCAGGGTGATTATGGTGTTTAAGTAGTCTTTTTGTGATTTGAGAGCCATTGTATAAAGAGAACATTAGTTTGGGTGGAAATTTATCAAAATAAACCGAGTAGAATACTTGCCTGTTAGGAGCCACTTCATCCAGAGCATATTCCATTGATGGATAAAAAACGGTTAGTACGACATTTTTGAGCGAGGTGAATTTATTGTGATACTTTTCAAGGATAAAATGATCATACTCAAGTGTTTGGGCATTAAAACAGGCATTAAATACCCTTCCTCCAATTTTATCAGGGTTGACACCAACCCATCCAAGGCTAGACCCTAAAATAAGCGTTTCTATTTCTTGTGCATGTTGATTTAAATACTCACTTTTTTCTGAATAGTCATTGGGTATGGAGCGCAGTTTTATTTCAATGAAGCTCAGAAAAAGCATAATCGGTATCAATACATAACTCAGCTTAATCAAGAACTTTTTCATGCCAAGTGTTAATTACTAAAATTGAAAATATATAAAGTCTAATTCTACACCTCTGTAATAATAAATGAAAATGATCATCAGCGTGTAGGTCGTCCATCGTATTCCTGCGTTTCTGTATAGTTTATTTTTTAGCTCCAGGCCATATTCAGTTCCTTGTTGAAAGTACTCATAAATAAGAAAGAACATACTGGTCAGAAATACAAAGCGCAGTGATAAATAATGGCGGGGTATAATATCAAAAACGAACCAATTCTCTGGGTTAAAAAAACGACCGAGGTAATGAAATGCATGGGTAATATTATCTGCCCGGAAAAAAGTGATAATGAGAATCAGTGTAAAACAATTGAATAATATTCTAATGAGAGCATAGGCTTTCTGAAGAAAAACACCCTTACCCTCAGGCGAAAAGCGGGAATTTCGTTTTGATAAAGCATTTTGTGTAATATATAATAGTGCATTTATCAATCCAAATAACACGAAAGTCCATTTGGCTCCGTGCCATACTCCAATGACCAAGAACAGGATGAATATATTGATTATTTTGAAAGCGCCTTTTCTCTTCCAGCGAATAAGTGGCATATAAATATAATCTCTGAACCATGAGGTCATGGTGATATGCCAGCGGCTCCAGAATTCTGGTATGGACTTGGAGAATTGAGGATAATCAAAGTTTTTGCTCAGCTTGAAGCCAAAGAGTCGAGCTACACCTATGGCGATATCTGAATACCCCGAAAAGTCGCAGTATAGTTGCACCGTGAAGAGAGTCATTCCAACGAATAAAATTGGTGAATGTAAATTTTCGGCACCGGAAAAAATATCGTGTACGTAGGGGGCACAATTGTCTGCAATGACTACTTTTTTGAATAGTCCCCACAATATTTGACGCATGCCATCTACTGCTTTGGTGTAATTAAAAGACCTGGTATTATTGATTTGAGGAAGAAGGTCAAAAGCTCTTTCTATAGGACCGGCTACCAATTGAGGAAAAAAGCTGACATAGGCAAAAAAGGGAATAGGGTCTTTCGCCGGCTTCATGATACCCTTGTAAATATCTATGGTGTAGCTTAGCGTCTGAAAGGTGTAAAAGCTGATCCCTACAGGCAATACTATATTCAACCGCTCCACCTGAAAGTTGTAGCCAAACATTGTAAACGCCTCAATAAAATTCTCCAGAAAGAAATTGGAATACTTAAAAAAGCCCAGCATCCCTAGATTTACTGCCAGGCTGAGCCAGAGCCAATATTTCTGCTTCTTTCTGTCTTGCTCCCGGTAGATTTGTTGACCAGCAATGAAATCAACTCCGCTACTCAAGGCAATGAGAAAAAGAAAGCGCCAGTCCCACCAGCCATAGAAAAAATAGCTGGCCACAAGCAGAAACAGGTTTTGCCTTTTGATATTGCCTTGAAGCATCCAGTAGATACCGAATACGATAGGTAGAAAAATGGCAAATTCTATAGAGTTGAAGATCATAACTCACCTGCGCTCTTGGAACAAACTTCAAAGATAGTGAAACGAGCGATCCCTCCAATGATTCATGTGATGCGCCTTATTTGTTGTAGCGGTTAAGTTGTACTTCTTTTTCTTTGGGTTTGGACTGGTTGTCTTCTTTCGGGGTAAAAATTCCTTTTTGAGAAAGGTAAAAGCGAACGACCGTCTTGTTGCGGACGGCCACTTCCTCTCCATTGACCTTCGCCGGGGCAAATCTGAGTTCAGAGTTTTTGAGTTCTTCAAATATGCGAAGAGCTTCCTCTCCACAGCTATCTCTGAGGTCTCTTATCAGTTCAATATCATTGATGCTGCCGTCGAGCTGGACAGTATACTCAATGACGCATTTGCCTTGAGTGTAGTTTTTCCGTGCCTCCTTAGGGTATTGCAAGGATTCCTTGATATAGTTTTCAAGTTTATTGTATGCGCACATACGCTTGTCAAGACCTTTTTTGTTTTCGCAGCCTGGAAATAGGGCTGGTTGATCGACATGTAAATAACTGTAGACCGTATCCGCCTCCACCTGTAAATTCTCTTCTTGAGCGAAGAGGCCAATGGCAAAACAGCTGCATAAAAGGAAATTAGCGATTGTTTTCATGGTGTTTCTTTTACAATTCAACGATAAATTTACCCTTTTCATATATCAATTCATCATCGGCAAATATTTGTCCAGATGCCTTCATGTCTGTAATCATGTCCCAGTGTATCGCAGATTCATTTTCTCCACCACATTGCTTGTAACTTTGACCGATGGCCATGTGAATGGATCCGCCGATTTTTTCATCAAACAAGATATTCTTTGTGATTTTCTGTACCCCGTAATTGGTGCCAATCGCCGCCTCTCCAAACCTTCGGCTGCCCGGTATGATAAATATCTTGTCGAGGAAATCTTTTCCTTTCTGGGCATCCCATGATACGATCTCTCCTTTCTCCACTTTCAACTCTACCCCTTCTACTTCGTGTCCCATGTAAATAGCAGGATAGCTGAATCGGATATGTCCTTCCACGCTGTCCTCAACGGGTGCCGTAAAAACTTCACCACTTGGCATATTGGCCGTTCCATCGGAGTTGATCCATTGTCTGCCTGTAGTATTAAAGCGGATGTCCGTTCCTTCCGTCACATAGCGGATGTTTTGTTTCTGATTTAGAAAGTCCACGATTTTTTGTTGCTTTTTACCTAGTGCTTTCCAGGCCTTGATAGGATCTGGTTGATCTAATTTGCAAGCGCCAAATATGAAATCGCAATACTCTTCATAGGACATGCCTGCCTCCTGGGCATTGGCATCAGTAGGAAACTGACAGAGGCTTCTCTTCAAATCTCCGGAAGCCGTCCGTTCAAAATAGATCTTATTGATGCTTTCCATGGCTTTTCTCTTTGCATCCACTTTTTTCTGATCAATACCCTGCTGCTCCTTGAGATTGAAAGGGGCGCGAATATAAAGGTAGGCATCAAAATCACGCGTAGAAGCCTCTGTAAGCAAGTTGATGTACTTCAACTGGTCTTTATTGGCCTCGTGGTAGAAGATTGGAGCCATGCCCTTGAAGTCCAGGGTGTATTCTACGTGAGCTCCAAGCTTCATGGCTTCGCGATATACTTCGCGTACGAGAGGTTCGGCCAGCGTGGTGGACTTGATGTAAAGTCTTTCCCCTTTTTTTAGCTTGAGGCTGTATTGAGTGAGCAATTGCGCGTATTTGTTCCAGATGGATTGCATAAATTTATTTTTTTACCAATGTTGCACCTTGTAAGGATATCGCTCCTCGTACATCTCGCGTACCCTTGCACCAAGGTGTTGTCGGAGCTCATTCACTCCTTCCTTGGTATGTGCAGATATCAAGACACAATCCTCATTGTAAGTGCTTTTTAAATATTTCAGTAGTGCGGTTTCAAGTTCTTCCTTTGTTTCGTCGTCGAGAAGATCATCGAACTTTTTCTCGCGATAGAGATCTATTTTATTGCCTATGAGAATGGTGGGTTTTTCCAGGCACTCCATGTCTTTGAGGGTTTCATTGACACTTCGAATGTGATCTTCATATTGCGGGTGGGCCACGTCAAAGACATGCAAAAGCAAATCACTCTCGCGCACTTCATCCAGTGTGCTCTTAAAACTTTCGATAAGATGAGTCGGTAACTTGCGTATAAATCCTACGGTGTCCGACATCAGGAAAGGCATCCTGCCGAAGACCACTTTTCTCACTGTAGTGTCCAGGGTGGCAAAGAGTTTATTTTCAGCAAAGACATCGCTTTTGCTCAACCTGTTCATCAGGGTAGACTTCCCTACATTGGTATAGCCCACAAGAGAGACACGAATAAATTCGCCTCGGTTTTTCCTTTGGGTGCGGTTCTGCTGGTCTATCTTTTGCAGTTTCTTTTTCAACTTAGAAATCTGGTCGCGGACAATTCGGCGGTCCGTTTCGATTTCTTTCTCACCCGGACCCCGCATCCCGATTCCACCGCGCTGGCGCTCCAGGTGCGTCCATAAACCTCTCAGCCTGGGTAACAGGTATTGCATTTGTGCGAGCTCCACTTGTGTCTTTGCCTGCGCCGTTTGGGCTCTTTCAGCGAAAATGTCCAATATGAGTGAACTCCTGTCAATAATTTTGCGCTTCAGCATTTTCTCAATATTGCGCACCTGCTTACCGGAAAGATCATCATCAAAAATGACCAGATCAATGTCATTATCTTCAATGAACTCTTTGATCTCCTCGAGTTTTCCGCTACCCATAAAAAGTGCAGGATCGGGATGTGGTAAGGATTGCACATAGCGCTTTACCGTTACAGCGCCAGCCGTAAGTGCCAAAAATTCCAATTCATCCAGGAATTCCTGAACTTTTTCTTCGGTCTGGTCCCCGTATATCAGTCCTACAATAACAGCGCGCTCTGTATTTTTCTGTATACCTGCTTTATTCTTGGAGCCAATGTTCCAGTCGTTGCCCATTTATATTCTTTCTTTTTGTTCAAACCACACTTTTGGATCCAGTGGTGTTTTACCTTTCCAAAGCTCGAAGTGAAGTGAAGGATGTCCTGTCTCTGAGTTGATACGGGTGACGCCAATCACTTTTCTTTCCGTCAATTCCTCCCCCACTTTTACCCGAATATCCCTTAAGTGGCCGTACAATGTAAAATATTCCCCGTGACTTATCAAGATCACATCATGGTATCCTGGAATATTCATGACTCCTTTGACCGTTCCCCGTAATACATTTCGTATTTCTGTGTTGGATTTGAAGGCGAAGTCGAGGCCATTGTTTTTGATTTTAACCCCGGGTAAGCTGTGATGTCCATGCACGCCGAAGTCTTCGATGACCGTTCCGCCGCCGGCCGGTAAAGGCAGCTTTCCCTCCAGTTCTTCAAATGAGGAGGTATTCAAAGTGGATTCTTTTTCTCGGGCAGCGGCAGCTATACTGGCCTCAATGCGTCTTTTGATTTCTTCTTCTAACCCGCGCACCTCTTTCTTTTTCTTGTCAATAATCACGCGGAATTCCTCTTCTCGACCCTCCAGTTTTTTGACCAGCTTATTTTTTTTGCTCAGTTCATTTTCGAGATTTTGTTGTTGCTGCTTTTGTTCGTCAAGAAGACTTTCTTTTTCCAGCAAAGCCAATTCATAGTGGATCTTGCTTTGATGCAACTGGTGTATGGTTTGAATCATTTCCCGCAACTGGCGTTTTCTCGTATTTTGATATTGCCCGAGATAAATGAGTCGTTCGAACATTTTTTTGAAATCTTCTGCAGCCAAAATGAAGGAAAAGGAGGGAGTCAGTTTCTTTTGTATGAAATGCTGTCTGGACATTCTCAGGTATTCTCCCTCAAGTTTCTGAAGATAACTTTCGAGCAATCGACTGCGCCCTTCAACTGCTGCCAGTGTATCGCTGTACGAAGAAAGTTCGTCATCGATGGTTTTAAGGAGGTCCTGTCTTTTCTTAATGCCTGAGCGCAAGGTGATGAGAGAGCTGACCGCACTATTTTTTTCTCCTTCTGTCTTTTTCAACAGTTCAGATGTTCTTGAAATTTCTTGGAGTAACAGTTCCTTTTTTGACTCCAGCTGACCTATTTGCTGCCCCTGCGAGGCCGTTGCCAAAAACAGGCAAAGAAGGGTGAGCTTAAAAGGCCATTTCCGTGTAGCCCGGAGGGATGCTGATAGAAATGGATCGCGGAACATCCAATTCGATTTTTCCAAATTCAAGTTCGACTTCACCTTGCTTCTCTCCATTTTTGAGCCACTCATAGCCTCTTGTTTGGGCAAATAACTTATTGTTTTCTAGTTGGACATAATTGTCTAGGCTTGCAGTGATTTCCTGTCCATCGGCGGTATGAGAAATACTGGTATGCTTCATCAACCGGCTTTCATCAAAGGTATAAAAGAATTGAAAAGGAGGCATGAAGCTGTTGAAGCTGATACTGTCTTCTCCGAAATGGTAATTATTCACCACGGTGAATTCCGGTCTCCCCAGAATCAAAGATTGTAAACGCTGAAGGTTGAAGGGGATGTCTTTTTTCTCAAGTTCTTCCCCTGTAGCTATGAAGTACTGTTTTCTCATTCTATCTATGAGAATAACGGTATCCATGGATGCATAGGCACGACCAATTTCAAAGCCTAATTTGCTAATGGCCATGAGCACGCGCTCGTCGTGTTTCATGGATACAACAGCATTGAGAGAGGTATTGAATTGCTCATAATTCAGTTTCATGTTCCCTTTGCCAAAAAACCAATCCGGTTCAATGATACGCTCATTGTACCTGAGTAGGAATGCCTCGAAATTGGCTGCCTCATCAATTTCGTTATCGCCTTCCACAGCAGTTTTGCGGTTACAGGAGGTAAATAACAAAAGGAGAACTGCAGCGAAAGTGAAGGATTTAACTAGCAAATTCAACATGATTCATTTCTTATTTAATGACGTAAAAGCTGTTCATTTCTTGCAGCTTTTTCTCGTACAGTTCGGCTTTCTCTAATTGAGAGGTATTTCCGAAAGCGCGTATGAGCCAGAAGTACTTTTCAGATTGTAGTTCTGGAGGTAAATGCATTTTCTCTTCCAGTGCTTCAGTTGTCTCGAGGTCTTCCTTTCTTGAGGCATCGATGAGAAAGGCCAATTGATCGTACGGCTGCCAGGAGGCTATATCTGTATTTCTGGGTTTTTCAGGAGTACTTCCTGCACGTGCATGGAGGTAATTGGTGAATGCCTTGTTGCTCGGATGGGCAGCCAGAGTCTGTATTATGGACAGTGCATCTGAGAGGGACTCCTCGACATTCAATACCATTTCTGCTCTTAGGTAGGCCAGTTTGCGTTGCATTTCCTGATCGTATTTGCTCATCAGGGTAGCTTCGCTTAGTAGCTGCGCACATTCATTCCAATCATCTTTTCTCGAGGCTGCTACCGCCGTGTAATAATAACCAGGCAACATAGCCGGAAAGTACAGGAGCATTTCATTACCTATTTCGTACAGGTATTGGTCGTGTCCTGATTTGTAAGCGCATTCAAGGGCATTTTCGAAAATTGTTTTTTTGTTCTTTTCCTCCTTCAAAATTTCATGATAGTCTTCCAGTGCTTTGGCGTATTCTGCATTTAGAAATAGTAAATCAGCCCGGAGTGCTTTTGCTTTCAATTCGTTAGGATGGGCTTTAAGGGTAGCCTCTGCCTTGACCAGCAATTCATCTATAGATTTAAACTCAGAGGCCTGCAGCAGCCCAAGTATTTTCCCGATTTTCTGATCGATCGGCACTGAGGTGTTGGCATACCAGTCCAGATTTCTATCCTCCCCGCTCATTTGCCCTGTTTTGAATAAATACTGCTGGGCTTCAAGATGGCTGGGGTGAATTTCAAGAATTTGCTCGTACGTTTTTGTTGCTTGCTTTGTATTTCCCCTCTTGTCTTGAAGTGCGGCAAGGGATTCCAGGGCACCAATGCTTGAAGGTGCAATGCTCACCCATTCTCTCAACGTTTCTTCAGCTTTCTTCCAATTTTGTGCTTCTTCATAGATGAAAAAGCGCTCTTGAATGCTTGCCACAGAGGCGCCATTTTTCTTTTCGTACCTTTTTATAGTTTCGACGGCCTCTTCTGAATGACCAAGAATGACATGGCACCCGGCGGCTTTCTGATAGTGCTGTAATTTGGCAGGCTCTAGCGCCATGAGCTTTTCCATCATGGAAAGTTCTTTCTCCGTCTCATTGAGTGAATTGAATAAGAAAGCGGCATATTGGCAATACCATGAATTGTCCGGGTCAAGAGAGACTGCTTTATCTATGTACTCAACCGCTTTTTCTTGATTGTCTAGCTTTACAGAGATTTTGGATAATTCATAGTAAAAGACGGCATTGGAGGGATTAACTGCCTTTAAATCTTCCAATAATTTTGCTGCATCTGACCACTTATTCTGCAACATGAGCAGGTGCGCATCAATCAACTGCTCCTCATGCTCAATGTGGACCAACTCTGGTCGTATCTGTTGCTGCGCGCAAACGGAGGTAACTACATTAAGGATTAGGACCAACAGGGCCCATGAGATTTTAGTCATTTCTAAATTGTTTGACTCAGGTACTTCTGTACACTGAGAATACAACACTCAAACAGACCCAATTATTACTTATTGGTAACTTCTGAGAAATCACCGATACTCAAATTTTTCATTTTTCCGGTGTAAGAAACCTTGTTGCCGATCATGGAATCTTTAAGCAAAGCACGAAGGATTTCGCTATTGTTTTGTATTACGGTGTTTTGTAAAATGGAGTTGTTGATTGAAGAATTTTCTCCGATGGATACATGAGGCCCGACAACACTGTTGATGATCCGTGCATTTTCCCCAATAAAGCATGGCGGTATGACGATGCTATTTTCAATCTTGGCAGATTGGCTCACAAGCTCTTCAATATCCTTTTTAAGTTCCAACACGCGTTGGTTGGAGTAAACAAAATGATGTTTGTTGCCGAGGTCTAACCATTCGTTGATAATACCTGCGCGGAATTTAGTCCCTTTTTGCTTCATGTTTTCCAGGGCATTCGTCAACTGGAATTCTCCTTTTTCTTTAATATCGTTGTCAAGGAGGTGCTGAATTTCATCTCTTAGTTTCTCCCCTTCTTTGATATAGTAAATTCCCGTAATGGCAAGATCAGACACAAACTCTTCCGGTTTTTCTACGAATCCGCTGATAAAACCGTCCTCGTCCAATTCAAGGACACCATAAGCGGAAGGATCTTCTACACGTTTGGCCCAGATGATACCCTCCGTCTCCGGCTTGATATCCATATTGGCCTCAAATAAGGTGTCACCAAAAGCAATGATGACCGAACCCTCAAGGTAGTCTTTGGCGCAGTTGATGGCATGAGCCGTTCCCAGTGGTTCATTTTGATAGTAGATATGTCCCTTTGATCCGAGGTCTTCTGCAACTTGTAGAAGTTTCTTTTCTACTTCTTCTCCGAAATCTCCAAGGACAAAAGCGATGTTTTCAAAGGGCTCGTCCTGGCTGCTACAAAGATCTTCTACCAATCGCTGGACGATAGGTTTCCCTGCTACAGGCACCATCGGTTTGGGGACGGTCAGGGTATGTGGTCTTAAACGTGAGCCTCTTCCGGCCATTGGAATGATTAAGTTCATAGTTTTATTCTTTTCCTGTACTTCCGAATCCCCCGGAGCCTCTCTCGGTAGCATCAAGTTCATCAGTTTGCTGCCATTTAATGTGTTCTACGCTGTGCACTACCATTTGTGCAATTCTTTCTCCGGGATTGATCCGTTGAATTTCATTGGACAGGTTGATCAGGATGACTTGTATTTCACCCCTGTAGTCTGCATCTATAGTACCAGGTGTATTCAGGCAGGTGATGCCCTGCTTGAGTGCCAGTCCACTTCGTGGGCGAATCTGTGCTTCGCAGTTAGGTGGCAGAGCAATGTACAAGCCTGTAGGTATGGCCATTCTTTCCAATGGCTTCATGGTCAGCACTTCATCTAAATCTGCCCTGAGGTCCATACCGGCGCTTAGCTCAGTTTTGTACTCTGGAAGGGCATTTCTGGATTTATTAATAATTTCAACAATTTTATCTGCCATAACTCTATTACTCTACCAAGGTTACTTTCAACATATTCGTCCGGTAGCGTTTTTTGATAGGCATACTACCTGTGTTCACCATCACATCGCCTTTTGAAACGTAATTGCGTTCTTTCAATATTTTAACGGTATCAGCGATCGTTTCATCAGTGGTCGTAAATTTCTCGTAGATCATACATCTAACTCCCCAGACGAGGGAAAGCGTGGCGAGATTGTGTTTTCGATCCGAAAAAATAAAAATCTTACATGGAGGCCGGTTACTGGATACTTTGAAAGCTGTGTATCCGGAGGTGGTCATTCCCACGATGGCTTTTGCCCCCACCTCCCTGGCAATCTTTGCTGCGTTGTAGCAAACCGCATCAGATAGAAAAGTGGGAGATTTGGCATCCGGGTCCGGGGTTTGGTCCTCCACATCCATGTGTTTTTCTGCCTCATTTATAATACTGTTCATGGCTTCTACCACCCTGACGGGGTGTTTTCCAATAGAGGTTTCGCCACTGAGCATCACGGCATCAGTGCCTTGCATCACAGCATTCGCCACATCTGTGGCCTCAGCCCTTGAGGGCGAAGGACTCGTAATCATACTCTCCATCATTTGTGTGGCAACAATAACAGGCTTCGTATTGCGAATGCACTTGGCAATCATTTTTTTCTGTAATACCGGGACTTGTTCCAGAGGTACTTCTACTCCAAGATCGCCTCTTGCAATCATGATGGCATCTGACGCATCGATAATGGCATCTATGTTGCTGACAGCTTCTGGTTTTTCAATTTTTGCGATCACCTTCGCGCTGTGCTTGGATTTTTTGATAATTTTTTTCAGGTCCTTGATGTCCTTGGCGGAACGTACGAAGGAAAGTGCAATCCAGTTGATTTCCGGAACGGAGAGCACGAACTCCAGGTCTACTAAATCTTTCTCAGTCAAACTAGGGAGGGATATTTTAGTATCTGGTAGATTCACGCCTTTATTCGAGCTGAGAATGCCTCCAAAAAGTACACGCAGCCTGACCTGATCTTTTTTATTGGTATCGATCACCTCAAGGACTATTTTACCGTCGTCTATAAGTACTTTTTCCCCTTGTTTAACATCTTTTGCGAACTGGGTATAACTCATGTAAACAGCATCGTGAGTTCCGAGTACTGGTTTGTTGACGAATGTGATCTCCTCTCCTTTTTTTAGAGCCATGGCATTGTTGCTGATTTTGCCCACTCTCAATTTAGGCCCCTGGAGGTCAGCAAGAATTCCCACAAAAGTATTGTGACGTTCATTGATTTTACGAATTCGCTCAATCACGTCCATGTGATCATCGTGTGATCCATGAGAAAAATTTAATCGGAAAACATCTGTGCCCACTTTCACTAGGTCAATCAGCGTATCATAGCTGCTTGAAGCAGGACCGATGGTAGCCACTATTTTGGTGTTTTGCTCTTCGTTTATATTAATACCCATAATTTTTCAAGCTTTTGTCAGCTTGTGACTTCAAAAATAATGCAAGATTACAAATATAGGTTCCGCAGCTCATTATCTGAAGATTAAATTTAATGGGCGGACATGGAATATTGAGAATCAATAACTCCCAAAGCGCTTATCAAGATATGCACGAGCCAACTGGCAAACACTGGAAAATTGGTGTAAAGCTTTCTGTGAGAAGCTTACAGAGAAATGAGAATATCTTTCGGAGGCTTGTCATTGTGCGCTTTTTGTTATTTATTTGCACTTCATTTATTAACCAACTTCTTTTCTTATGTCAGATATTGCAGAAAGAGTCAAAAAAATTATCGTTGATAAACTAGGTGTTGACGATGCACAAGTGACACCAGAAGCTAGTTTTACCAATGATTTGGGAGCCGACTCTCTGGATACTGTCGAATTGATCATGGAATTTGAAAAGGAATTTGATATTTCTATTCCAGATGAGCAGGCAGAGAAAATTCAGACTGTTGGCCAGGTAGTGAACTATCTCGGCGAGCAGCAGAGCTAATAAATAGGATGAAAACGGGCGAGGCCAGACAAGGTGTTGCCCGTTTTCTTTGTTAACAACATCCTTACTCGCTAGCTTGCCATTTCTCAGATCGCCTATTTTTATATTATATTTACAATACGTGCTGATCCACAGCTGCAGATTCACTTAAGCTACGATGCATGAAACGAGTTGTCGTTACAGGTATAGGTACCATCAACCCCATAGCCAAAAATGTTCAGGAGTATAGCCACGCGATGCAAGAAGGCATTAGTGGAGCTGCCGAGCTGACTTTGGTAAATCCGGATAATTTCAAGACGAAATTTGCCTGCGAAGTTAAAGGCTTCGATCCCCAGGAATATATGGATCGCAAAACGGCGCGGAAAATGGATAGGTTTTGCCAGTTTGCAATGGTGTCGGCAGACGAGGCCTTTGTGCATGCAGGCTTGGCGGACGCACAACTAAACCATGATCGATGCGGAGTCATATGGGGCTCGGGTATCGGAGGGATGAATACTTACGAAGAAGAATTCCGGACTTATGTAAAGCAAGGTGGAGGTATACCTCGATTTAGCCCTTTCATGGTGCCCAAACTCATCATTGATATTGCTGCAGGATATATTAGCATGAAATATGATTTCCGAGGTGTCAATTTTGCCACGGTTTCCGCTTGTGCCTCTTCTTCTCACGCCATTTTATCTGCAGTGGATCAAATCAAGCTCAATAAGGCAGATGTCATTATCGCCGGTGGTTCTGAGGCAGGAATAAATATCATGGGTATTGGAGGATTCAGTAATATGAAAGCGCTTTCCAATAGAAATGATGATCCTTCTACTGCCAGCCGTCCTTTTGATCGTGACCGGGACGGATTTGTTTTAGGTGAAGGTGGAGGAGCACTCATAGTCGAGTCTTATGAGCATGCCAGGGCCCGGGGAGCAAATATCCTTGCAGAGATTGTAGGCGGTGCCAGTACAGCCGATGCTTACCACCTGACAGCCCCACATCCTGAAGGCCGCGGAGCTGCGGCTGTCATGAAACTCGCACTACAGGATGCCGGTATGGACAAGGAAGATGTGGATTACATCAATGTTCATGGTACAAGTACTCCCTTGGGAGACAAAGCAGAAGTCCTTGCTATTCAGAAAGTATTTGGTGAGGCAGCTTATCAAATGAATATAAGCTCGACCAAATCTATGACGGGCCACTTACTTGGAGGGGCAGGTGCTATTGAAGCCATTGCCGGCATCGTGGCATTAACCGACGGATTTGTACCACCAACAATCAATCACTTTGAGGATGATCCCGAACTCGACAAGCGTCTGAATTTCACTTTCAATACCCCTCAGCAAAGAGAATTGCAATCATTTGTCAGTAATACATTTGGTTTTGGCGGTCACAACACCTCTGTGATAATGAAAAAAATATGATTCGCCTTTTACATCCCAAAGGACTTTACAATTTCTTATTCTCTAAAGAAAGACATCTCTGCCTAAGGCTTTTCACTATTCTTGGTATTCTTCCCCGCAACCTGACCCTTTACAGAATGGCCTTTCTACATAAATCTAATGCGGGGCAGGCAGAAAGTAATGACATCATCGACAATAATGAAAGACTGGAGTATCTCGGTGATGCTATTCTGGGTTCTATAGTGGCTGAATATCTATACATGAAATACCCCACTGCAAGCGAAGGTTTTCTTACACAAATGAGATCGAAGATTGTCATGAGAAAAACGCTTAATCGCATTGCAGACAATATGGGTCTTGACGTTTTACTGAATAAATACAATACCACGCGCATCAGCAACTCCATGCTAGGTAACGCCCTGGAAGCTCTCGTAGGGGCTATTTATTTAGACAGGGGTTATAGACAAACAAGAGATATCGTCATCGGTAGAATATTGCGCTCTTACATGGACATCCATGAACTGGAAGAAAAGAATCATAATTTCAAAAGTCTGCTGTTGGAACATTGTCAGAAAAATGGAAATGAAGTTTGTTACATGTTGAAAAAGAAATACAAACTCAACAAAAGAGACAGATTTCAGATTGCTGTGGTTGTAGACGGGATAGAAATATCAGAGGCTGACGACTTCAACAAAAAATCGGCAGAGCAAGCTGCAAGTCATGAAGCCATTAAGCTCATGGGTATACTGTCTCCTAACGGACAAGAAGAGGCGCGCAACGCACAAAAAAACCATTTGCCCTTGTAAACCATTTTTTTTGAACTTACATTTGTTAAAACAAATATTGTAAGAACAATGAAAATTGATGAGGCGATAAAATCCAGGTTTACTGATAGTTTTCAAAAAGCGATGATCAACCTATTTTATACCTCAAAATTTTTCGAGAGTCAGTTAGATGCATTGTTTAAACCATATGGACTGAGAAATCAGCACTATAATGTTATGCGCATCATTCTTGGGAAACATCCGAATAAAATTAACCCCAGTTATGTCAAATCTGTCATGATCGACAAGAGAAGAGATCTGACAAGGTTGGTAGACAAGCTAGTGACTATGGATCTTGTATGTCGTGAACAATGCATGGATAATCGGCGCAAGGTAGAACTGAGCATGACGGATAAAGGTCTCGATCTGGCCAAGAAAATAGAACAAGAGTTAAACGCATTATTTGACAGGTATAAGCACATGTCAGATCAATCATACGAGGAAATAAGTGCGCTGCTCGATGAAATGAGAACAATTCAATCATAAATAAAATTCAATAACTATGAGAAACACAATTATTATTCTTTTAGCTACTTTCTTTTCCACGGCAATTTTTGCACAGGATAAAGTGATGGTAGACACGGACAACAGCAACTTGACTTGGAAGGCCTACAAGGTCACGGGGTCTCACAATGGTGAAATAAAGTTGAAGGATGGATACTTACTAATGGAGAACAACCAATTGACAGGTGGTTCTTTCACAATTGACATGACTACCATCGATGTGCAGGATTTAGAAGGTGAATACAAGCAGAAACTAGAGAACCACTTGCATTCAGATGACTTTTTTAGTGTAGAGAAGTTCAATACAGCCACTTTGGAGTTGACCAATGTCATACCGAGAGGAAATGGGAAGGAATACAAAGTGGAAGGAAATCTGACGATCAAAGGAAATACCAAACCGGTGAAATTCATCGCTACCATGGACGGTAATAAGGCGATGGCAGATATTGAGGTGGATCGCTCGGAATATGATGTTCGTTATGGATCTGGTAGCTTTTTCGATAATCTTGGAGACAAAACCATTTACGACATATTTGAAATGGGTGTGAATTTGAGTTGGAACTAACTCTGCACCTAAACCGTGAAGAAAAAAAAAGGGGCCTCATCCGGGGCCCCTTTTTTTT
>DATFJT010000392.1:0-4541 GCA_035269065.1 Saprospiraceae bacterium
TGCGGTATGATTTAAGCTCAACAGAGGAAGAATGATAGATCATTTGAAATATAGCATAGCTATGCGTTTTGCGATTCCTTGTTGTTTCATGATCTTAGTTGCTACTGTTTTTATCAGTTGCGAAGATTGGAATCTAAAAGAAGAAGTTTTCTTGCAAGTATTCATTTCAACACCTGAAAGTATTTCTATTGATTCAGTAAAATTGGAAGGGTATCTCCAAGATTATACCGGGGGACAGATTGAAACACACGGCTTTATTTGGACTACTCAGGATCAAGACCTAACAATAAATTCTAGGGAAGGAATAACTGACCTATTTGTGAAAACGCAGGATGATCCAGATTTAAACTTCACTGCTCAAATTGAACTAAAGCCGAATCAGCGGTATCAAATTCGGGCATTTGCCAGTTTGGACCGCGTGGAATACGTATACAGCGAGGTTATCGAATATCAGACCGGTAACGCTCAGGTATTTACTGAAGATCTGAATTATGATGCCGGAATGAGTCTGGAAGCTTCAGGAAGGTTGAGTGGAATGGACAAAGGTTTTGTCGCATTGGAACATGGCTTTTGTTGGTCGACGGAGAATCCTAACCCCACTAGAGATGATAATATTGTAAACTTGGGAGACAATCGAAGCAATGACCCTTTCACTGCGGCAATTGCCCCCTTAACCAATAATAAAAGACATTATTTCCGGGCATATGCTGTCATTAGTCAGGACCTCGAAGTAGAAGTCCTCTATGGGGATGTCTTGGAGTTTGATGGAGATCTTGAGTTTTGGGAAGAAAAAGCAGACATCGGTTTTAATGGTCGTAGGTACAATTGTGTGGGTTTTTCAATAGCAGATAAAGCTTATATCGGCATAGGATCTTCAGGTACGACATTGTTAAACGACTTTTGGTCTTTTGATCCTGAAACGAATGTTTGGACGCAGGTTTCAGATTTTGAAGGAGGCTTCAGAACGGATGCCATAGCATTTTCTCTAGGGGGGCAGGCCTACGTTGGATGTGGTAGTGACTTTGAGGATGGCATTACAAATGATTTGTGGGCATATGATCCCAATGCCAACCAATGGATCAGAAAAGCTGATCTGCCGGGGCCTGCTAGGTTTGGAGCCGTGGCTGTGACCATTGCGGACAAAGCATATGTGGGAACAGGTCAAACGGACAACGATCAATATCTCTCTGATTGGTGGGAATACAATCCTCAAAATGATGAATGGACCCAAAAATCAGATTTTGAAGGTGATGGCAGACTTTATGCCCTGAGTTTTGAGGCAGAGGGAGAAGCGTTTGTCGGAACCGGTCATAAGGGTTCTTTTGCTGACCAGGAATTGTATCATGATTTATGGTCCTACAATCCAGGGACAGATAGCTGGAGTGAAAAAGCAAGGTTTGAAGGAGGTGATTGGGTGAATGCTGTGGCTTTTTCTATTGACAATATAGGATACACCCTTTGGGGGCAAGGAAGTAATAGAAGCCTGTGGTCTTACAAGCCTGATACCGATACATGGCTACTGGTTAGAGACTTGCCGATTGGTCCGAGAAATGATGCTACAGGTTTTACTATAGGTCAAAAAGCCTATTTTGGATTCGGGACATTTAATTTGATGGACCAGCGAGATTTGTGGGAATACGATCCATAAGTAAAATTATCTTTCCGGTGTGTGGGAAGAAATTTGGAAGAAAGAATATCAAATGAAATAAGCTGTTGTTCAATGGAATTCATGCATACGCGTACAAATTTTTTGAAATCGTACATTCTCACTATAGCCATCTTGAGCATTTTCTCATGTGAGTCCTGGGATCTCAAGACAGCCAGCTTTGAAGAGGTCGTGACCGGGGATGTTAATTTTCAAGACCTTCCGACTCAGGTAGTTTTATCCGGTGAGATTACTGGCTTGGTTGAAGATGATCTAGTACAGCAGCATGGTCATATTTGGTCGCTTTCTGATATTTCAAATCCAGACATCAACAACAAGCTCGGACAAACAACATTTGGGAAGATTGGCAATAGCTCTTTTGAAAGTGGGCTTGATGGGCTCGCTCCAGGAACTGAATACAACTATCGTGCTTATGTCGTCTATGAAGGCAATCAACCCGTGTATGGTGAGGTGAAATCCTTTCAGACAAATGATATAGCCCCTGTTTTTGAAATCAGGAGTATTACTAGAGAATCTGAAAGCACTTTTGAAGTAGACTTAGAATGTGAGTTTTCAAATTTACCTGTGGGAATAAAATTGAGTTCTTTTGGATATGTGTGGGGCGCAGAACCAAGCCCTGAGCTTGAAAATGACCGGGTGTTAACAGAGACTTCGATTGAATTGACAGAAGACGCATTCATACACAACAAAAGCTTTAATTTGGATCCTGGATTAAATTATATACGGCCTTTTGTCAATGTGAATGGTAAAATATACTACGGTGCCCAACAGACTTTTAGCATTGCAAACATATGGAAAAATATAGGCAAATTGCCTTACAACGACTTTCAGGCTGTATTCAGTTTTTCTCTAAACGATCACGGCTATCTTTTGTCTTTCGATGGTCAACTTGTTTCCTATGATCCGGAAATGGGCCTTTGGAGTGAAAAAGCAATTGCTCCTGAGCGGGTATCGAATGGATTCACTATTGGTAATCATGCCTATGTACTAAACTATGACGGAAATCTCTTCAAATATTCACCTGTAATGGATGTTTGGGAAGAAAAATCAACTTTTCCTATGCTTACAGGCGCCCATGGATTTGCTACGGAAAATAAGGCATATGTCCTGGAAGAAAATGGAAATAATTTTTTTGAGTACGATCCGGCTGTAGATCAGTGGACTCAAAAACAAAACTTTCCAGGTGAAGCACGAAATAGAAATGTTGCTTTTTCTATTGGAGACAAGGGTTATATTGGTTTGGGAGAGGCTGATTTCGATGAAGCCAATGATTTTTGGGAATATAATATTGCTTTAGATCAGTGGACTCGAAAAGCGGATTTTCCAGGTCTGGGAAGAGTTCATTCGGTCTATTTTGAACTGGAGGACAGAGCTTTTTTGGGCTTGGGATATTTTCAGACTTTTACCATAAACCCGCTGTCCGATTTTTGGTTTTACGATCCGATAGTGGATCAGTGGACGGAAGTCCCGGAGTTTCCCGGCGGAGAAAGAGCGTTTGCCTTTGGCTTTTCCGTAAAAAATAGGGCTTATGTTGGTGGGGGCTATGATTCGTTTATTGATTACGATGATGACATTTGGGAATATAC
This sequence comes from Saprospiraceae bacterium, assembly GCA_035269065.1. GTDB lineage: Bacteria > Bacteroidota > Bacteroidia > Chitinophagales > Saprospiraceae > DATFJT01. The sequence continues at coordinate 3,253 of DATFJT010000392.1, forward strand.
TCCGGATAACAAGTAATTGGGTTCTTAATGAAAGGCCAATTTAAAGCTTTCATTCGCTATTTATTCTTTACTATTTTGAATGATCATTTGATGGGGCTTATAAAGCTATCTGAATGATCTATATTTAACTGATCAAATGAATTATTAGACTACCATGGGTCAAAGACGTCAGCTTGCTGCCATCATGTTCACAGATATGATTGGGTATACAGCATTAATGAGTTCGGATGAGGTACTTGCCGGAAAACTTCGACATCGGCATAGGGAAATCATAAAACAAACCCATCAAGATTATCACGGAGAAATTATTCAATACTTTGGTGATGGCACATTAAGTGTATTTAACTCCACGGTAGATGCTGTAAAATGTGCCATTACGATCCAACAGGAATTAAGAAAAGACCCTATTGTGCCTCTGAGAATTGGTCTGCATTCAGGGGAGTTGGTGTGGGATGAGAATGATGTCTTTGGCAGTGCTGTGAATATCGCTTCCCGACTGGAATCATTTGCTGCTGAAGGTTCCATATTGACCTCCGGAAGAGTGACAGAAGAATTATCCAATCAGCCGGATTTTCACTTTGAATCATTGGGCGCATTTCAACTTAAAAATGTCCCTCAACCGATGGAGGTTTTTGCTGTAGCGAATGATGGCCTTATTGTGCCTGATGCTGCTTCACTAAAGGGCAAGGGGGAGAGAATTGATGAACAGAGCGCTGAATTCGACAAAGATCAAACCCAAATACCAATCAGCCAAAGTGGCGTAGCTGTCAATGATGTTCTGATAGATGTGATTTGTGAAGACCTCGCCAGATACAGCAAGGATCTTGATGATGAGTTGAATAAGGAATCCTTAGATATCCCAGCTATAAAACGCGAAATTATTGATGTCTTTCCTACACCCATCGGAGAACAATTGCGCGTTTTATTTACAAGGAGCAATGACCCCAATCAACCAGGTGTAATGGAGTATTTTAATGAAATACGACTAAAACAGTTGATTTCTGTGTCCAATATTAGTCTGAGATTCGTCAGCTATATTATGCTTTCACAATTGTGGGATGAGAAATTTCATGACCGAAATGTTGACATTTCTGAAAAGCAAATAGAAGTAATTAAAGAGTATTTCAGTCTGAATTCATCCAATTTTGAAGCATTTGACCACGCTAAGCTGATTAACACCTTAAGCGATGTTTTTCATCAAAGCAAAACAGAGTGTTTTATAGAAGAACTTAAAGCATTCAAGATTTCGTCAACATTCGATCAAGAACTGGCCAGTGCTCATGATTTCA
>DATFJT010000393.1:0-6254 GCA_035269065.1 Saprospiraceae bacterium
AAGTCCCCTCTTGAGAGGGGATTTAGGGGTGTGTAAAAATAGTTATTAAAGAAAAACTTCAGGTGTTCCATAAAAGATTTCTTACAAAAAAATCCATAATGGAGGCTTAAGGTTTAAAGGGAATGACTAGATCTCTCCACTCGTTTCACTTAGTCGAGATGACAATGCTTTGGTTTATTAAAGCGGCGTTTCAGGATTTGAGTCTTGACAATATTTGTGCTACGCCGCTACCGAATACTTTATTTTGGTATAAAACTTTGTGTGAAATTCAGGTTTATAGACGGCAATACCCACAATGTTTTCCGAAACCTAGGATATCTGCTTACCAAACCCATTCTTCACCAAGCTTTCGGAAGACAGTCTGTTTCGCTGTCGCGTTCAAAAGATGAGCTGTCTCTGTTTATTCAATTCTCAAAGATGGAGTACATTGAGATGGTCAATAATGGCGTAACGGATCTTGTGGTGAGCGTGTTAATTGGCGTCATGTCTTACTAATTTTAACACACCCCTCAATCCCCTCTCAAGAGGGGAAGACTTATGAGATGTATATTCCATCTATTTTAATAATATAGTAGTTCAACTCCGTAGGAGTGACCAGCATATAGCCCGGGGTTTCAACCCCGGGATTGTATAGGCCAAAAAATACCCATGCCGAACAGAGGGATGGGTTCGTAGATATGAAAGTTTTTGAGGCGGAATAACACAGATCCTTTTCAAACAAAAAAACCTCTAAGGTTTTGGAAACCTAAGAGGTTTGGCCAAAGGATTAAATCACTCGTGGCACGACTTTGAGGCGTGCCACGAGGAATATAACCTACTTCTTCTTAAACTCCTGAATAAACTCTCGGGTAAAATCAGATAGTACCAATCTTCCGCTGATTTCAGCCCGTTGCTCCAGCGTGGCGTGCCAGTGCCCGGTGCTCTGCCAGAGAATATCTTTCATCTCCTTCGTCGCTTCAGGGTTACTTGAGGCCAGATCCGATGCGAGACGCTGAACGGCTTCATCCAATTCTTTGGTAGTGTTTAGAACCTTGTTAAACAACCCTTTGGCGTACGCCCATTCGGAGGTGTACCAGTTTTGTGCATCCAAAGCCAGGGATGCGAATGCAGCTGTGCCCAACTTGCGGTTTACAGCAGGGCCTACAACAAACGGGCCAATACCCAGAGCTAATTCACTCAGTTTAATCGATGCGTCTCTATGTGCAATGCAGTAGTCGGCAGCTGCGGCAATCCCGATTCCACCGCCAACGGTTTTGCCCTGAACACGAGCGATGATCAACTTTGGGCAAGTTCTCATGGCGTTCAGAACATGGGCAAAACCCATAAAAAACTTCTTGCCTTCCACAAAACTGTCAATTTCCAAAAGTTCATCGAATGATGCTCCCGCTCAAAAGGCGCCGTCACCTTTACTGCGAATTACAATTACTCTGACCTCCTCATTTTTACCGGCAAGCTCAATGGTATCGGCCAATTCTTTGAGAAGCGCGCCCGGTAATGAGTTTCCTTTTGGGTGATGAAATTCAACGGTTCCAATATGATCTGTTGCTGAATAGGAGATTGATCCCTTTTCAATATTCGTCATGATAGTTTTTTTAATTCAAATGGTAGTTTTGATAGATCCAATATCACTGAAAATAAGACTAATTTTGAAAGAGTGAATCTTTAATTTTGGAGCAACTTTTTTAATGATTCTGCATCATAAACCGGTGCCTTGCAAGAGAAATTGCTACAAACGTAAACTGCGGGTTTATCATCCACTGGGTAGTGTTTAGTAAAGGGAGCAAATGAAGAGAGTGTTTCACTCCGGGTGTTAGTTTTGACTAAAATGACTGATGCCGACCCGACGTAAGATCTGGCCGTTTCTATCAGTTGTTTAGTTTGTTCATCAATCGTTTCTGAGGTAATCACAATCTCATGAGATGGTTGCTGCATCAGCAGATGTGCGTAGAGAGCAAACGTATAGCCGGCCGGCGCATCGGAAATCTGTTCTGAAAAAGCGGCGAGAATTTGTTCACTCTGACGCTCATACTCAGAATTTCCCGTTAACCTGGAAAGATGATATCCGTTCAAAACGGCCACTGAGTTAGAAGAGGGCATAGCTCCGTCGTAGATCTCTTTTTGTCGTCCGAGAAGCTTCTCGGCATGTTCGGCAGTGTAGAAAAATCCGCCGTGGTTTTGATCAGCAAATTGCTCGGTGAATGTTCTTTGAAGATCGAGAGCTTCAGACAAATAATCGGGATTAAATGTGGCGTTGTAAAGCTCAAGCGCTCCGCGAATCAGAAACGCATAATCGTCCGCCATCCCTTCAATCGCGGCTTCACCGTCTTTTACTCGATGGAGCAGTGTTGAGAATTCGGTTTTGCATAGTTTATGAAGGCGATTGAATGCAATCTCTGCTTTTTGAATCAAATTTTGATTTCCGAGCAGCACTCCGGCTTTTGCCAAAGCGGCAATCATCAGTCCGTTCCAGTCGGTCAGGATTTTATCGTCCAATAGCGGACGTATTCGTTTTTCCCTTTGTTCATTCAGTTTTTGGCGAATGTCTGCCATGTTTTTTTCGTCCGTATCAGATAATGGATGAGACAGGTGTGGAATATTCTTGCCGGTCCGTTGACGGGTGGACTCATCCAGGAAATTTCCTTCATTACGAATGTTATATTGCGAGTTAAAGAGCTCTGCTTCATCATCCATTAAAATTGACTCAATCTCTTCTCGGCTCCATACATAAAACTTTCCTTCCTCGCCTTCGCTGTCGGCATCTTCGGCAGAATAGAAGAGTCCCTCAGGCGACTGCAGCTGTGATTCTACATATTTAACAATATCGAGTGCCGTCTCTTTGAAAAGTGATTCACCGGTCAGTTTCCATCCCTCGGCATAGGCCATCAACAGCGTGGCCTGATCGTAGAGCATTTTTTCGAAATGTGGGAGAAGCCATTCTTGATCGGTAGAGTAGCGGTGAAATCCTTTCCCGATGTGGTCCCAAAGTCCGCCAAGACGCATCTGAAGCAGAGTTTTGTGAACCATCTCTTTGGCTTCATCACTTTCATGAATCCGGGCATAGTCGGCTAAAAAAAGAAGGTTGTGAGGGGAGGGGAATTTAGGTGAACCGCCAAATCCGCCATATTCCTGATCGTAACGGTCTTTGAGGTTTTGGAATGCATCTTTTGTAATCGAATCAGAAAGAGCTTGCTTCGACTGACCCAGCTGAAGGCTTTTCGAAAATCCCTCTTTGATTCTCTGAACGGACTCATCAATTCGCTTTTGATCATTCTGCCACGCATTTTTGATCTGCGGCACCAGATCCAGCATCCCAATACGACCCTGCATCGAACTTTTAGGCAGGTAGGTTGCGGCAAAAAAGGGCTCTTTCTCCGGCGTCATAATGATGGTAAGCGGCCATCCGCCCTGTCCGGTCAGCATCTGGCAGACGGTCATATAGGTATTGTCGATATCGGGCCGCTCTTCTCGGTCTACCTTGATGTTGATGAAGGCATCGTTCATCAGCCGGGCGACCTCCTCATCCTCAAAACTTTCATGCGCCATCACATGGCACCAGTGGCAGGTAGCATACCCAATGGAGAGAAAAACCGGTTTATTCTCTTTTCTGGCTTTATTGAAGGCTTCTTCGCCCCAAGGATACCAATCCACAGGATTCTCGGCATGCTGAAGAAGGTAGGGTGATTTTTCGTGCGAAAGGTGGTTCGTCATAGTATAGTTTTACTTGGAATCATCATATAAAAAATAAGAATTTAAGTAAGGAAATCTCTATTTCCGTTTCTTATATAAAAAGAGATGACCCACTACTATAGCAGAAGTGATATACAAGTAAGAGTAAAAAGATTTAACTCAATTACAATATTGATAAATCTAAAATGGAATCATTTAAGAATTGAATTCAAAAAAATCAAATATGTTAACATATGTAAGGGCTTTAAAAATAAGAAAAAAAGGAGGGTTATGAGAAAACATCAATACAAGAGATTACCCATAGAATACAAAGTAAGAAAGGCAATTAAAATTTTACGAAATAATGTAGTTGAAATTCAGAGTGTACAGGGTTGGGCGGATGAAGTGGGCGTTTCAAGAAGGTGGCTTTGCAAATCAATGAAAATGGTTCATAATAAATCACCAAAAATTATTCTGCGAGAAGTGCGGTATGAAAAAGTCGTTACTCTAATTCGAAAAGATGAAATAGAGGCTAGTTGTTACAGCGTGGCCGTTGACGCGGGTTTTAAAAAAGCAAAGGACGTATCCCGTTTTTTATCAACATTCTACAATACGACTTTCACAGAGCTAAAAATGAAACTTCTAAAAAAAGAAGTACAAATAGATTTCTTTTGGTTAAATGGATGTACGTCAGATTAAATCAATTCTCAAATTAGGGCCAAAATGCTCAAATCTGGAACAGAATGCTCAAATTGAGAACAAGTTATTCTTGTGGTTTTTTATTTGAGGAATTTAATTAAGGGAAAGTCTTTCATGAAATTGAAAATAAGACTTTTAAATATGAATCAATATAGGAGGGCAAGATGAAAAAAATAGTAATGATATCTATGTGTTTGACTGTATTCACTACCATTCCATTTACTAACAGTTATGCAGCTTCTTGCGAAGAAAAAGCTGATGCTTGTTTCGAAAAATGTGAAGAAAGGTGGACAACGGATGATATGACATGGTGGGATGGAGCAGGTCGAACATTTTGTAAGTCGGGATGTTCCGTTGCAGAAGCTGGATGTATTGTAAAAGAATGGGTTAGCTAATAGTAATTCATTGTGAACTCAATACTGAAAATTAGTTTAATCCCTGTCTTGAATTTAAGACAGGGACCTTTATTTAAGAAATTATGTGCAAAAAACGTGACCTATAATAAGCTTATTTTTTTATTGCTGATCTGCTTCCTATTAAGTTGTAAGAAAGAATTAAAACAGTATCAAAGCTCCATCTTTGAAAAGGACAACTTTGTCGAAAGAAATTTAACTCTTGAATTGATTAATAGCTTTAAAATTGAAGATGAAATGCACGTTAGTTCTTTTTTTACGACCAAGGAGTATGATGTTTTTCTATTTGATTTGACTTCTGGAAAGATTGTAAAGTTTAATTATGGTGGTAAAAAAATATCAGATACTGGTGGATTTGGCCGTGGTCCAAATGAATATTTTCCAGATTCCTTTGTGCAATTGACTTACTGTGGTGGGGATGAGTTTTATTCAAATGACTGGAATCTTCCAAGGTTTCATGTATATGACTTAGATCTTGAAGTAAAAAAAATAGTAAATCTGAATGCGACACCCTACGATATTACATGCGTTAATAATAATAAATTGGCTGTACTATATTCAAATGTGCCTAGAATAGATATCATCAAAAATAATGGAAATATAGAAAAGAGTATTAGGCTGATAGTTTTTTAGACCATAATATGACAAAGGAGTCAATTTTCAAGCATTTTATATACACTGAGCAACAATACTTTTTTGCCTATTATTTTAAGCCACTATTTGTAATCTATGATACATTCAATCAATCATTAAATAAGACTCTATTGTCAAAGACTTTACCTGAATCTGTTACCACTGCAAGTAGAAATCTAATGGTGAAAGAAAATGAACTGCATTTATTTTACTTTAATATGAATCAAACTGAGGATAAAAATTTCAGTAAAGTTACTCATGTGTTTGATAAGAAATTTGGAGAGTATTGCTACAGCTATAATCTAGCTGATAGAATCAAAAATTACATGTTTATATCTACAAATAAGATGATTACGATTGAAGATTCACTTAGAATTGGATTTTACAACTATTACTTTGATGAATAGAAAAGAAATTATCGTTGATAATTTGTCAGTTTCAAAAAATGGAACTAATATCTTAAAAAACATAAATCTTCAACTTTTTGAAGGTAAAAGTTATTTATTGTACGGCAGAAATGGTGCAGGAAAAACGACTTTAATTAAAACTGTTGTTGGTTTAAAAGAAAAATATAAGGGAGATGTTTACTTAAGTTTAATGAATGAGACTGAACTTATAATATCTTATTTGCCAGAAGATGTTTCTATTTCAGAATATATAAAAGTAAAAGATTACATTAATAGTTTTATTTATTTATATGAAAAAGTCGATGTCTTCAATGAGCATAAGTACAAACATATGTACAAAATACTAGAGATTAATAAATGTATAAACAAATCATTCGGCAGTCTTTCAAAAGGAATGAAAAAAATGGTACTGTTGTGTATTTCATTAATGAAAAAT
>DATFJT010000394.1:0-3010 GCA_035269065.1 Saprospiraceae bacterium
CAAAAAATCTATGAAACCTTTTATAATCTGTTTATTCATCCTTAATATCTTATTTTCAGTATCGGCTTATTCACAGGAGCCGCACACGTCTCTGCCTGAAATAAGGGATGGCGTTTTATTAATAGATAATTTTGAAAATGATGAAGTGGGGACTCTTCCCTCCAAATGGTTTGACCAGATAGCTGAAGTGTCGACACTTGAATTTGATGAAGAGGAAAGAAAGAAATATAAATGGGAAGTTCTGGAAGAGGACGGTAACAAATTTTTAAGATATGACGGTAATCGTCCAAAGCATCTGAATTTTCCGCTGAAAAAGGTGGAAGGGCTTAATATTTATGATTATTCAATACTCTCATGGAAATGGAGACCCCATATTTTGCCTGAGGGTGCACGCGAGGATAAAAATTCATTAAATGATGCGGTCGCGAGTATCTATGTAGTATGGGAGATGAAAAGAATTCTATTTCAGAGAATTCCGCGATCTGTTCGCTATACATGGAGTTCTACGCTCGAGGTAGGATCAAATCCCACGAACCTATTTGGAAATCAGCAGATTCTTGTTTTGAGGAGCGGTGAAGAGGGACTTGGTGAGTGGCATACCTTTGAAAGAAATATCGTTAAGGATTATCAAGACCTGTATGGAGAGAATCCACCGGATCGCCCGCTTGCTATTTTGATATTCAGTGATGCCAGCAGTACGAAGACAAGAGCTAAAAATGATTTCGATGATATATATCTGAAATCACAGCTTTAGGAAAGGAAGCATGGTGTGCTATTTATAGGCAGTTCTTGTTTATCACAAATGGCATTTTAAAAAATTGTTATATATTCATTTCAAAATCGTTATTTTTCACCAAAAGAATTTTGTTTAAAAATATATCAGTTATCAAAAAAATACTTTCACTCCCTGATTATATTTTATTTAGATTATGAAGATTGTAGATGTTGCAGAATTTTATTCCGATCAGGGCGGAGGAGTTAAAACCTATATAAACAGTAAACTCGAAGCCGGAGCTAAACACGGTCATGAAATTGTTATTATAGCCCCAGGCCCCGAATCAGGAGAAGAGGAGAGAAACGGCGGAAAAGTTGTGTGGGTAAAGAGCCCCCCGCTGCCTTTTGATAACAGGTACTATCTTTTATGGCGCAAAAAAGAAGTATTCAGGATCTTAGACGAAGAGAATCCGGATATTGTTGAAGGCTCATCGCCCTGGACAGGAGGTTATTTTGTTTCAAAATGGAAGGGTGATGCTTTAAAAGCATTCGTGTTTCATGTGGATCCGATAGCAGTATATCCGCAGACGTTTTTAGGCAATCTGATGTCATTCAGTAAAATAGATTCCTTTTTCGGTTTTTTCTGGAGCTATTTACAAATGTTGAGTAACCGGTATGATGCCACTATTGTCAGTGGGAAATGGCTTGCCCATCGGCTTGAAAAATTCAATTTAAATAACCCTGTAAGCGTGCCATTTGGGATTGATAAGGATTTCTTTTCACCTAAAAGACGGGATCCTGAACTGCGTTCACATTTCTTGAACGAGCTAAATCTGAATCAAGATGCAAGTCTGTTTATCTGTGTTAGCCGATATCATCCGGAAAAAAGACTGAGCACAATAATTGATGGATTCAAAAAAATATCCCGGAAGCATAAAGCAGGTTTACTCATTTTTGGTGATGGCCCGTTGCGGAAATGGATTCAGCAGAAAGCAAAGGATGTGAATCACCTGAAACTGATGGGTTTTACATCCAACAGAGATGAACTTGCAAATGCTATGGCAAGTTCTGATTACTATGTACATGGTTCTTCAGCGGAGACATTCGGACTTGTGGTGGCTGAAGCTATTTGCAGCGGATTGCCCATTGTAGTACCAAAAACAGGCGGGGCCGTTGATTTATCGGATTCAAGTTATTCTGAAGTCTATAAAACCGGGGATGAACAGGATTTAAGTGATGCAATGGAAAAAATTATTGAAAGAAATTATTCCCAGATGAAAGTAGCTTGTAAAAGAGCAGCTGAGAATAAAATTTACTCTGTTGATGAACATTTTCAGAATTTATTTGCCTGTTATAAAAAACTTTTAAGTGAAAAAAACAGCTCATATAAAGATATATCAAGCACCCCTGTTGCTACCTGAAATCTTGCTATTCTGTTTGACAGAATCAGATTGAGAACATTGTGGTTTTGAATTTTCTTCCCTGTTATATAGAAGTAGCTGATTTTATGATGGTAAGAAAGTTTTGAAGAAGAAGAGATCCTGCAACTCCCGATTTTTCAGGATGAAACTGAACACCCAGGTAGTTGTCTTTCCCCACCACAGATGCAAATTCGGTCGAATAACAGGCTGTGGCAAGAGTATTATTTGTAACCGGTGCAAAATAACTGTGCACATAATACATATAGTGTTCCGAATTCAGTCCTGAAAGAAGTGGATGGTCCCTTGTTTTACAGAAAGAGTTCCATCCCATGTGTGGCACTTTACCGGTTTTTGTATCAAATTTTTTCAATGTACCGGGAATAATGCCAAGAGTGTCTGAATTCCCTTCTTCCGAAGAGTCAAATAGCAGCTGCATTCCAAGGCAGATACCCAATACAGGTTTACTTGTATTAATCAGCCACATATCCAGATCGCGAGACCGTAAATCATCCATTGCTGCTGCTGCATGACCAACACCCGGAAAGATAACGGCGTCCATTTCTTCAAGCTTTTGTTTGTCATCCGTAATTATGTAGTCTGCGTTTAATCTATTAAGCGCATTTGCTACGGATGCAAGGTTTCCGGCCTGGTACTTTATTATGCCTATCATATTTGGATTTAAAACTGCTTTAAATTGTTTTGAACATCATGGAAAATTAAATTCCATTTCACAACATTCCTTTGGTGCTTGGCAAAATATTCTTAATGCGTTCATTTCTGCTTATGGCAAAGCGCAGAGATTTTGCTAAGCCTTTAAAAATGGATTCAATTATATGATGTTCGTTTTTTCCTGACGCGTTAACATGCAGGGTAGC
>DATFJT010000395.1:0-9422 GCA_035269065.1 Saprospiraceae bacterium
TTTAGAGGCAGATTTCTTATCGTTTTCCTCTTTCTTTTTAGCAGATCCATTGTCTGCGCTATCTCCCTCAAGAGCCTGGTGATCAAGAATTTTATAGATTAAGTCTTGTTTGTTGAGTCTTTTATAGGATTTGATTCCCAATCTTTCAGCCAGTTCCTTAAGCTCCGGAACGAGCATTTCGTTTAATTGCAGGATGTCGTACATACTCCCTTAGTATTTTCTGAAAATATTATTGAAATGAATTCTTAAAAGTCATTTTCCGATAGGATCACTAAAAGTCAATAAAGTAAATAGAATATTCAATCGTATCGGTAGGAATTCTAAAACTTAAGCCCAGTCTTCTAGACTTTCGCTGCAAACATAGTACTTTTTTAATAATTGTGAAATAGCAGAGAAGGAAATTTCTGAGTAGCTTTGTGTTTTATGCGTGAATGTGCGCTTTATTTCTATTCCGAATAGCGATAACTTATGTTAGAACCGAAGTATTTATTGGAAGAAAAAGATCGACTGACAGAAAGCCTTACTAAAAGGAATTATTCCAGTGAGCAGATTGAGGTAGTTGAAGAGATCAACAATGTAGACCGTCTTAGAAAGGACACACAAACACAGGCTGATGAATTGAAGGCAAAATTCAACAAATTGTCTTCTGAAATCGGACAGCTATACAAATCCGGCAAGAGAGACGAAGCGGAAATACTCAAAGAAAAAAACCTCGTCCTCAAGGATAAAATCAAGTTTCTCAATGAGAAACTTAAAAACACAGAGACCAAGAAAGAGGAACTGCTCATCTCTCTACCCAATGTACTTCACAGTTCTGTGCCAAGTGGTAAAGGCGAAAAGGAAAATGAACTTGTCAAGGAAGAAAAATCTCTGATGCCCAAACTTAAAAATGATGCCTTGCCGCATTGGGATCTGGCAGCCAAGTTTGGACTGATTGATTTTGAAACAGGTGCAAAGGTGACAGGGTCGGGTTTCCCATTCTACCGTGGAGAAGGAGCCAGGTTACAGCGGGCACTTATTTCTTTTTTCCTGGATGAAGGCAGAAAACATGGGTATACGGAATTCCAGACACCATTGCTCGTCAATGAGGCTTCGGCAAGAGGAACCGGGCAATTACCGGACAAAGACGGTCAAATGTACCACGCAGAACGAGATGATCTTTACCTCATACCTACAGCTGAGGTGCCTCTTACCAATATTTACCGCGCAGAAACACTAAAAGAAGAACAATTGCCTGTAAAACTGACAGGCTATACGCCCTGCTTTAGACGAGAAGCCGGATCTTATGGCTCAGATGTAAAGGGACTTAATCGACTACATCAATTTGACAAGGTGGAAATTGTACAGATCGTTTCCCCGGATAACTCCTACGACACTTTGAAACAGATGGTCGAATACGTTGAAAGCCTGATAGTCAAACTGGAGCTACCCTATCGCATACTCAGACTGTGTGGAGGTGACACTAGTTTTGCCTCCGCATTGACCTATGATTTCGAAATTTTCTCAGCAGCACAGAAAAAATGGTTGGAAGTGAGTTCAGTTTCGAATTTCGAGAGTTTTCAGTCTAACCGAATGAACCTTAAGGTTAAATCAGGTGAGAACAAACCCCATCTGGCTCATACCCTGAATGGAAGTGCTTTGGCCTTACCTCGCGTTTTTGCGGCCTTGTTAGAAAACAATCAAAAAGAAAATAAAATTATACTTCCAAAGGTTTTACACAATTACATGGGTGGTACAGAAATCCAATTGGATGAAACCGCTATTGATTAACTTTTAAGTCGTTTTAAAATGTACATGAACTCAGAATACATGATCTACATGATCATAGCAGGAGCCATGTCCCTGATCGGGGCATTTGTGAGCAACAGGCTCAAAAGCAAGTTTAAAAAGTACAGCCAGGTACCTGTTAGCTCGGGCTTGTCAGGTGCGGAAATCGCTCGCGAAATGTTGAAGTACTATGGTATTGGCAATGTGCAGATCGTTAGAGGTCAGGGTTATTTGACGGATCACTACAACCCCAAATCTAAAACAGTAAGTCTCAGCCCGGAAGTTTATGATGGGAGATCTGTTGCTTCAGCAGCAGTCGCTGCTCACGAATGTGGGCATGCTGTACAGCACGATACCGCCTACAGCATGTTACAAATGAGGTCAGCCCTGGTACCTGTCGTGCAGGTGGCCGCATCGGCTCAGCAATGGCTGTTAATGCTGTCTTTGTTTATGCTGAGTAGTTTTCCTCAATTGCTTTTGATCACGATTATTGCATTTAGTGTAACGACCCTCTTTTCCCTGATCACCTTACCGGTAGAATTCGATGCAAGTAAAAGAGCCCTGAACTGGCTGGAATCCAGCAATATTACCCATGGCAAAGAACAGGAAGGTGCTAAGGATGCACTGAACTGGGCTGCTATGACATATGTGGCTGCCGCACTTTCAGCTCTGGTCATGCTGCTCTATCTCATTTTGAGGTATGCAGGCTCTAGAAACTAATAACTAACATTTTAAAGAATTTGATTAAAGGAGTAGTTGAACTGCTCCTTTTTTTGTTAATTTTGTCTTGGGAACTGTGAGCTGTTTCAATATGGGGTACACATATCTATACCCGGCTCTATTAAAAAGATTTTCAAGGACAAAACTGCATGAACACCAACAGGAGATTGTTATTTATTCACTTCGAGCTTCTGGTTGAGCACGGCATTCAAAAGCTGTTCAAAATCACAGATGAGCTTTTTGTTTTCCTGGATAAGCAGAGCTCTGAAATCCCTCTTTCAATCGTTGTGATGGCGCAGCAATTCGGTCAGCGCATCCACTGGGTAGAATTGGATGCTCAGAATAAAGAAGAGCGATTCAACCAGATATCCTTTTTCTTAGGGAAACAGCACATTATCAGAAAACATGATGAGGAGTTTGCTGTTTTTTTGGAATCGGAAGAGATGGACCATATCATTGGTCATATCAACGACCTCGATCGTCCTTGCATCCGCATCACCAACGATCTTAACCAGGAAGATAAGATACCGGAATTGTTTGTCAATCTCAGCTCACTGGAGAAAGAGAATGAACTGGAATCAGAGCCGAGCATAGGAGAAACAAATAATGGTGGCACAAGACAAAATTTTGAGGAAAAAATCCTTGTAGAAAAAACCTCCACAGCTGTTAAAGAACCTGTAGAAGCTCTGGCCAGAAAGACACTCGACAGACTAATCCAATCCGGCAACAGGCCCGCACGCTTATCTACCTTAAAAAGTTATATCTTGTTAAATCATCAGGACGAGGACATTCATCAGAAAGTAGATGAAATCATTCAGCGCCTGAATAAGTTTCACGAAATTGATATCGAGGAAGACCATATCATTTACAATATTGACTGATTATGAGCGAAATGATAGACCAGGCCTTTGATGAGGCCAATGATCAAGCTGAAAAGAGCTTAGAACATCTGAAAAAAGAATTGTCCAAATTGCGCACGGGAAAAGCAAATCCGTCTATGCTAGACAATATTTACATTGATTATTACGGTTCTCAGAACCCCCTAAATCAGGTTGCCAATGTGAGCGCCCAGGACAGCAAAACATTGACCATTCAGCCCTGGGATAAATCCATCATCGACACCATAGAAAAAGCTATTTTTGAAGCCAATTTGGGCCTCACGCCGCAAAACGATGGAGAAGTCATACGCATTAGCATACCACCTCTAACAGAAGAACGCAGGAAAGAATTGGTCAAACAGGCGAAAGGATTTGCTGAAGAAACCAAAATCAGTTTGAGAAATGTCCGCAGAGAAGTATTGGATGTAATCAAGGACCAGGTTAAAGATGGCTATCCGGAAGACCAGGGAAAAAGAAGGGAAGCAGAAGTTCAAACCTTGATGGATAAGTACGGTACTAAAGTAGACGAAATTATCGAGGCGAAGGAGAAGGACATCATGACCATTTAAAAAGAGGAACCCTTCCTCAAGAGTCCCCCTTCATCAAATTTCTTCAGTCAAATTATATCCAGGCACAAAGTATGCCGCCCATTAGTGCGAGGGAAATCACCCAATAGGATAAATGTAACCAGATATATCCCCAGGGTCTTCGCTCAAAAAGAGCGTTGATGCCAAAGACGGGCAAAGCAAAAAACACAGCCTGTAATACGCCGTGAAATGCTCCGTGCTTAAAGCTTCGAAAATTATTTCCGTATTGATCCATGAAATCATTGAGCCATATCATTAATTCTGAACCCTCTTCCATAAAGCCCGGTTCGTCCACCAATATGGAATAAACATGCGCCTGATGGATGACCACGTAATTCATGGTAATGGCGAGCAGGACACTAAGCAGGTAGGTCACTACAAAAATGACAACCATGTTCCCGGAACGAATCTGTTCCTCAGTCGTCCCTGACAAACGCATCCAAAGAGTTCCCATTACCTTTGGATGGTACCAAATCGCACCTACCATGAGCGGTATCAATGCAGACACAAAAATTGCTGTAAAATTCATTAACATAGTGCTATATTTTAATTTCCCTTAAAGTAAGAAACATTCCTATAGCAAAGCGCATGAAATTAAAAGAAAAAGCACGCCTAAGTTTAGATTAAAAGCGCATGTTCTTTGCTCTCTCCATATCTCTCTTGATATCTTTGCGCTTGATGGACTCCCGCTTGTCGAAATTCTTTTTACCGCGCGCCATGGCAATTTCAATCTTGGCCAAGCCCCTTTCATTGATGTAAATTCTGGTTGGAACAATGGTATATCCTCGTTCCTTCACTTTCTTCTCAATTTTCTTGAGCTCACTTCTCTTTAAAAGTAATTTGCGGGGACGCTCGGGATCGTGGTTGTTCTGATTGCCGTATTTGTATTCTGAAATGTGCATGTTCTTAACAAATAACTCCCCCTTTCTGAAATAGCAGAAGGAATCCTTGAGGTTCACCTGTCCATTGCGAATGGACTTGATCTCTGTTCCTGTCAACTTGATTCCTGCTTCAAAATACGTTTCGAGAAAGTAACCGAAGTGCGCCTTCCTATTCTTGATATCAATCTTGTAATTCTCTTCTTTACCCTTCATTTCTTCTTCAATTTACGCGCCGGGCTACCCAACTTAAAAATGGCTTCGATGGTTCCCGCATCACTTTTTATAGGTGATCCGCAATGAAATTACTGATTTCTTCATATAGATGCCAACGTGTGTATCCACCATAAATACTGTGGTTCTTATTAGGGTAATATAACATTTCAAAGTGCTTGTTCTCATCGACCAGGGCCCGCACCATTTCATGGGTATGTTGGGGATGGACGTTGTCATCACCTCCTCCATGAACAATCATGTATTTTCCCTCCAGTAAATGGGCGAAATGTACAGGACTGTTTTGTTGGTAGCCTTTGGGGTTTTCCCTTTCTGTCCTCATATATCGCTCGGTATAAATTGTATCGTACCACTTCCAGTTGGTAACCGGCGCCACAGCAATTGCCAGATGAAAAGTTTCTGCACCCTTCAATATACAGGAAGTGGATAAATACCCTCCGTAGCTCCAGCCAAAAATGCCCATTCGCTCTTCGTCCACATAGGGCAGTTTACCCAATTGCTCGGCCACAGCAATTTGATCCGCCGTCTCTTTTTGCCCAAGAGCCATATACGTCTGTTTCTGAAACTTATCGCTTCTTCCTCCCGTACCTCGATTGTCAAAGCACGCGATCACATAGCCCTGTTGAGCAAGCATTTGAAACCACCAGTAATACCTGCTCATTTTATCTAAAACCTTCTGACTGCCAGGACCACCATAGACATACATTAACAGTGGGTATTCCCTTCCTTCCTCCATATTTTGAGGCCTGAGAATATAACCATTAAGGGAGTCAGACTCCGCACTTTTGAGCTTCAGGAATTCTATTTCCGGCAAATCCATTGCTGCTTGTATTTCCCGCAAATCGCTGTTATCCTCAAGTGTTCGTACAAAAGTTCCATCCGACTGGTAAATATGGTGCTCTGTCGGACGATTTAACTGACCATAATGATCGATATAATGCGTAAAAGTGCTGTTAAAATTGGCACTGTGATGGCCTTCTCCTTGAGAAATGCGTCTACTGCTATCTGATGCAAAGTCATAAAGGTATAATTCGCGCTGTGCAGCATTTTTCTTCGCAGCCTGGTAATACAGCTCTCCCTTTCTTCATTGATTCCGTAGAATGCTGTAACCGGGAATTCTCCTTTGGTAAGTGCTTTTTGCTCATTCCCCTGCATATCCATCAGGTACAGATGGTTAAACCCGGACTTTGGACTCTTCCATACAAAGCCCGAACCATCTTTGAGAAAACTTAGCGCATCTGTAATATTAAGATAGTAAGGACTGGATTCCTCGTACAAGAGCTTCCAGGCATTCTCAGTTGCGTTGTATAGATGCAATTGCAAATTATTCTGATGTCTGTTCATTTGCGTGATGCACAACTCTCCCGCCGGCGTCCACCTCAGGCGGGGAATGTAATGCTTGGCATCTCCAGGGGTAATGTCTGTTTGTTTCCCTGTTTTTGTGTCGTACAGGTGAAGAGACCAGCTTGAATTGGCTTCGCCCACTTTGGGATACTTAAAAGCATAATCCAGAGGATAAAGCGAGTCGTTGTAAAACTTCATGTGAAATACGGGCACCTTCGTTTCATCGAGACGCACCCAGGTCAAATACCGCCCATCTGGAGACCATCGGTGCATACTGGTAATGGCAAATTCTTCTTCGTACACCCAGTCTGCATGACCGTTGATGATGGCATTCGTCTTTCCATCTGATGTAAGGCGCTTCTCCTTCCCTGTTTGAATATTATAAACGTATAAATCATTGTCGACGAGGTAAGAAATATGTCGCTCCTGTGGATCTATTTCAGCCGCACGAATTCGATGATCACTTACAGATTTCAGGGACGCAGCGGCCCGATTATAGAGATACAAATCAGCATAATAAGACCTGCGGTAAATTTTCTCTTTGCCGGACTCCAGCAAAATATATTTCTCATTGGCCGAAAACGAATAATGATGAATGGGGCCACTCATCACTTCTTGTAAGACCCGCTTTTCTAATAATACCTCAGGCTTCTTTTCTTTAAAAAAATTGTATTTGATAATGGCCTTATCTTCCAATCTTGTGTAATGCACCCCATCGTTCATGAACCTGAAACCCGGCACCCGCTTTTCTGAGAACATACCGTCATACCAGATGCTTTTATTATTCAATAACTGTGCTTGAGATATCGAAACGTAAAAAAGGCCACAGACAATGGCCGCAATGATCTTCTTCATGATTTAATTTATTAGACGTGTAAGACCGGATCAAAATCCTAAATTTAAGATTTTGAAAAGACTTTCTGCCATGAGTCATGTCTATGTTATAGGGGATGTCCACGGATGCTACTACAGTTTGATGGCCTTGATGGACCGTTTAGGCCCTGGTAAAGAAGATGAAGTCGTGTTTCTTGGGGACCTCATTAATAAAGGCCCATATTCCCTAAAAGTAGTGGATCAGGTGATTGCGTGGAGAGAACAGGGATACCAGATGCCCTGCCTCATAGGAAACCACGAATTGAAAATGCTCAACATGATTGGCAATGAGGACGAAAGCGAAATCGATCTTTACTGGAAGCTCTACTCTGCCCGTGGTGCATATGATGAATTTTTTAACGCACACTACGAGATCCCGGGCCATTACCTGCGGTTTTTTAAAAAACTCCAGCCCTATATCGCCTATGATGCTTACCTCCTGGTTCATGCCGGGATCAACTTTTCCCTATCTAAACCTTTGGAGGACCTCAAGTCTTTGACAACCATTAGGGGCTGGGCAGATGATTACGAAGCTTCCAAGGTTGCAGGAAAAACTATCGTGCACGGACATCAAAACTGTATGCTAAAGGATACGAGAAAAGCTGTAGAAAAAGGCGCTAAGGTCATTCCGCTGGATACAGGTTGCGTGTACTACGGCAAGAAAAAGGGGCTGGGCTATCTCACCGCCCTTCGATTAAGTGACAAAAAACTGTATGCCCAGATCAACATTGAGGCTTTCGACTAAAAACCAATGCTGCTTGTTAGGCTTCTTCTTTCTTCAGAAGCTTAAACCCCACTCCGTGAATATTCTTGATTTGAATAGAAGCATCTGCCTTCAGGTATTTGCGCAAGCGCGATATAAAAACATCCAGGCTCCTGCCGAGAAAATAATCGTCCTGGCCCCAGACTTTTTTCAGAATATCGCTTCTCTTGAGTACATCGTTTTTATGCAGAACTAAATACTCAAGTAAATCAGCCTCTTTTTGAGTAAGCTGGCGGATTTCCTCTCCGCGTTGAAGTGTCAGATTCTCATAATCGAACTTGAATTGCCCAATACGCAAATTCTCCGGCCTGAGGCGATTGCTCTGATGTATATCTCGTCTTCTGAGAAAAACTTCAATTTTAAGGATAAGTTCCTCAATACTGAAAGGCTTGGTGATGTAATCGTCTCCTCCGAGCTTAAGACCCTTAATTTTGTCCTCTTTGAGGGATTTTGCGGTCAGGAAGATGATCGGAATCTGTTCGTTTACCTCACGTATTTTCTTACCCAGCGTAAATCCATCCATTTCCGGCATCATCACATCGAGTATGCACAAGTCGAACTCTTGTTTCTTAAAAACGTTCAGGGCCTCCTGCCCATCCTCGCAGTGGACAATTTCGTACCCTTCCAATTCCAGGTTATCTTTGGTGACATAGGCCAAAATCTGGTCATCTTCCGCGTATAAAATCCTACTTGTCATGGTTATTCATCATCAGCTTACAACTAATTAACGCCTGGGCTTCGGAATTATTGACACAGTTCTTCAAATTAGGTTCTTTCATCTCACTGCGTGTTGCTCACCTACCTGTACCTTTATGACGGGCATTCGAATGATGAAGGCTGTCCCTTCTCCCTCCTCACTGCGCATATCGATGCTCCATTTTTGCTGATCACAAATACTTTTTACGTAAAAAAGCCCCAAACCAAAACCCTTAACATTGTGCAGGTCCCCCGTCGGCACTCTGAAAAACTTTTCAAATACCTGCTGGTGAAACTCCCTCGGTATACCCGGCCCATTGTCTTCTATGGTGAGGACATAGGTACTGCCCTGCAGTTGCCCGTGTATATGTATCATCAGTTCTACATCAATGGCATACTTAATGGCATTGTCGAGCAAATTTCCCAGTATGTTGGAAGTATGCATTTTATCTGCTTTGACCATCACTTGTTTATCTGGCTGAGAAAGATGTAGTTCTCCTCCTGTTTCTTCCAATTTGATATTGTAAGACTGTACAATCCCATCGATCAATTCTACCATATCAAGGGGTTCTTTATTCAAGCGAAAACTGTCATTCTCCACTTTGACAATTTGGAGCACCTTCTCTACTTGTCCGGTTAATTTCTGAGCCTGGTCCTTTATAAACCTGGCATATTTATGCAG